>NZ_CDWRCM010000005.1:17132-23859 GCF_977927585.1 Frankia sp. CcWB2
ACGCTGATCGTCTGGATGATTCGGACGGTAGCGTCGGGATGCCCGCATCCCACGCCCCGGCAGATGTGATCGGGAAGCGCCGTTGACCGGCCCGGACGGACCTGTGGTTTCGCCGGGCGACCCGGTTCCGGCAGTGATCACAGTGGTCGTGGGCGGGGACTCCTCCGATGTCCCGGGCTGCGGCGTCCTGGACGGCTCGCGCGCCATTGATGGTGACGTCGCCGGGATTGATCCTTCCGGGGCGGTGACCGGTTCACCCGGAGCGCAGGAGGCGAACGAGCTCGGAGGCCCGGACGAGCCGGCGGCCGGGCAGGACGACAGCGACGAGCTGGAAGACGCCGCAGCCGCCGACGACGCGGACGTGGACACGGACGTGGACGCCGACGCCGACGTGGACGAGGGGGCCGGCGCGCTCTCCTCACGCCATGCCCCACCCCGCGTCGCCTTGCCCACGGCGAGCGCCGGACTGATCCTGCCTGCGCGGGTCGAGCTGAGCTGGCCGGAACTTCCGGGACTGCCGCTGGTTGATCTGCTCGACAGCTATTCCGCCGATGCTCCCGCGGTCTCCGCGGCCGCCCTGCTGCGCGCCTTCGTCGAGATCGGCCGCAGCCTCGAACCGTTCCATCAGCAGGGCGTGGGGCTTCTCGCGCCGTGGAGCTTCAGGTGGACCGGGCAGAGCCTCACCCTGGCCGTCTGCGATCTGCTGGACGCGGGCAAGCACGACCCCGTCGACCCCTGGTTCGTCACTCCGGCGGGGGAGTGTGGTCCCGCCCGTGACCTTCGCCTGTTCGCCGTAGTGCTGTTCAAGGCGCTGACCGGCGAGTGGAGTAACCGGGACGCCTCGATGCTGGCGATGGCCGGGCTCGCCGCCGGCGAGTGGCCGCCCGGCGCCGACGCCGCGCTGCGGGCCTGCCTACATCCCGAGCATGGTCGCCGGGCGGCCGGAGCCGGTGCGCTGGCGTCGAGGATCGCACCCTTCGTCTTCCCCGCGCGCAACGAGCGGCTGACGACCGTCGTCGCGTGCGAGAGCGTGACGGGCTGGCGCAAGGCGGGCGGCAACCCGGAAGGCGACAACGAGGACGCGGTCGGCTGGGCGAAGGTCGAGGACCCGTCGGACGGCACGACCACCGCCTGCGCGGTGCTCGACGGCATTACCGGTCCCGGTGACGGTTCGGGACGGTGGGCGGCGCGGGCGCTGCTCGCGGCATTCCGCCGCCGGTGGAAGGACGGCGAGACCGAACCGGAGCGGCTGCTGCTGGACGTCGCGCTGCCGCCGCCGCCCGCGCCGCTGAGCCGCCGGGCCGCCGCGGTGGCGGTGCTCGCCTCGATCTCCCGCGGTCGCGCCGACATCGCGACCGTCGGGGACTGCCGTGCCTACCTGCTGCGCCGCTGCGGCGACGGCTTCGCGGCCACCCGGCTGTCCAGCGAGCACAGCGTGGTTGCCGAGGCGATCGTCGCCGGCCAGGCTCCCACGCCCGAGGAGCGCGGCATCGTGACCGAGAGCGTCCGGACGGCGCAGCGCGGCGCGACCGCGGTGGCGACCAGAAGGGTGCAGCTCGCCGACGGCGACCTGCTGATCCTCGCCACCGACGGGGCGTGCGAGGCGGGCGTCGACACCGCCGAGGACATTCCGGGCGTGGCCGACTGGAGGTTCTGCGACGTGCTGGAGGACCTCGCCTCGGTCGCCCGCACCCCCGCCGAACTGGCCTCGTTGCTCTGCCGTCGGGCGGAGGACCTCGGTGGGCACGACAACGCCACCGTCGCGGTGATCGCGATCCGCTCCGCCCGGGAGAAGGTGGTCGCCACCCGGACCAGACCGCGCCAGCGGGCGATGCTCACCGGCGTCGGCGAGTCCCGCGGCGCCGGCACGCGCATCCACGGGGAGCCGCACATCCACGGGGAGAAAGGAAACCGATGAACGACAGGGACCGGCTCGGCGTCGAGGGCCGGATGGACCGGGGTGTCACGAAGCCGGGTGGGGTGCTCCGGCTGACGATCAGCGTGGCCGATCCGCCGCGGGGCCGGCGGGAGGTGGCAGTCGCTGTCGCGGTCGACGCATCCCTGTCGATGCTGCATCCAGCGGCGCCGGACGCGGTCAGCAAGTGGGAGCTCGCGCAGCGGGTCCTGGAACGCGTGCACGGCCTGCTGCCCGACGGCTGTCCGCTCGTGCTGGTGCGCTTCGCCCGTGAGGCGCGAGTGATCAGCGCCGGACGCCGGCCCGACCGCCTGCCGGCCGTCGACGGCCCCACGAACAGCGACGCGGACTCCTACACCAACATCGGCGACGCGCTCACCGTCGCCGGGCGGGAGCTGCTCGCGCAGGCGCCGGACGCGGACGTCTACCGGGTCTTGCTCATCACCGACGGCGAGGCCAACATCGGCCGCTGGCAGCCCGAGCAGCTTGCCCACATCGTCGCCGGGCTCGGCGACCAGGGCATCGGGACGGACGCGCTGGGCATCGGCGTCGACGCCCGGGACGAGGCGCTTGCCGAGATGGTCGGGGTGTGCGGCCAGATGCAGCACGTCTGGGCGGCGGCCGAGGACGTCGACCGGATCGACGCGATCGTCTCGTCGCTGATCGAACCGGTGGTCGGCGCGGCCGCGGGGCGCGGTGAGCTGCGGGTCCTGATCCGACCCGGCTGGACGGTGGAGGCGCTGCGGCGGATCAAACCGCAGCGTCACCTCATGAAGGTGCCGCCACCGACCTCGCGCGGCACCGAGCTGCGGCTGCCGCTGCCCGCCGTGAGTACCGGCGAGGACCGTCCGGTCTTCCTGCTCCGGCTGCGCGCTCCGGACACACCGCTCGGCGCGCACACGATTCTTCAGGCCCGCGGCGGGGTGGTCGCCGGTGGACGGCGGCTGGCCGTGGACAGCCGGGCCGACCCGCAGGCCGCGCAGCGCTTCCGGGTCACCGTCGAGGCGGATGTCTTCCCGGACGCGGAATCCTCTCTCGAACACGAGGAGAGCATCGCGGAGTTCGACGAGGAGATCGCGAAGCGGGCCAGCTTCGCCCATTCCCGGGAAAGCGTCACCGAGTTGTTCCGGAACGCGGCGCTGTGGGCGGCGGACCGTGGATTCGACGATCTGGCCGACCACTACAACGCGACGCTACGGGCCCTCGGCCAGGGTGTCGCGCCGGCCGATGCGGTGTCGGGAGCCCGGGTCCGGGCGACCCGCACCAGGACCCGGACCCGTGATCTCGTCGAGGCGGGCCCGGTGCCCGGCCGGCCACACGGCGGGGCGGTGTCCCGTCGGCGTCTCGACGACGTTCTCGGCAACAGCTGACAACCGGTAGGAGCCCCATGTCCTCGACGACGGTGCTGTTCGACGTCAGTAACATCACCCGGGACGGTTCGCCGGGCAGCTTCGCGCAGATCGGTCTCGGCTGCGCGCACGGCGCCCGCTGCCCGCGCCGGTGCGGCGTGACCGCGCGGCTGTTCGCCGTGGAGGCCGCTGCCCGCCGTGCCTTCGGCGCCGACGCGGCCTTTCGCTATGTGGCCGACAACAGCCTGCGCGGCCTGCTCGACGGCCTCGCCCCACTGCAGCGGTACTACCGTGACGGCGCCCTGGTCTGGGCGGCCGAGGCCGATGACATCCTGCTCGAGGAGGCGAGGGCCGTCGGGGGGAAGGTCGTCAGCAAGGACAACTTCTACGGCAAACGCAACATCGACGCCCACGAGTGGATCCAGGGCGACGCCTCGACCTTCTTCGGATGGAAGGTGCTACCCGCAGCCCCGGCGGGCGAGAACGTGAAACTGGTCCGCCGGGCGATGAACCGGATCGACACCGTCACCTGGGAGCGGGCCGCACGGCAGGACGAGGTGAAGGCGTCGGGCCTGCGGGGGCGGCCGGAGGTCGTCACCGCCGCCCGCGCCAACGCCTATCGCTGCGTGACCCCCGACTGCGTGAACGCCCGGCTGGGGCCGCTCGTGTCGCCACCGATGCGCGTGGCGGGGCGCGGCCAGGGCGCCCGGCTGGTCTGTCCGCTATGCCGACGCCCGGTCCAGGAGATCGAGACGGATACCGGGCAGGCGGCCGGGGACGCCTCGGGCGCGGCGGCGCCCGAGACCCCGATGCCCCCGGCGTCCCCCGTGCCCCCGGCACCTCCCATGCCCCCGGCACCTCCCATGCCCCCGGCGCCGCGGGACGCGCCGGCTCCCCGGGGAGCGACCGAGCCCCTGGACCTGGATGTCCCGGACCGGCAGGCGGGCCCTGGCGAACCCGGGGAGGGGGGCCGCAGGACCCTGGCGGACGCGCTCGGGGACGCGTTCGGGGACGCGTTCGGGGATGCGCTCGCGGACGCCGCCACGATCTTCGATGCTCCCGCCTATATCCCGCCCTCGGGCACCGCGGGGGCGCCGACCATCGTCGGCCTGCCCGTGCCGTCCGGCGCCGGGTGGGGTCCCAGGGTGGTGGCGGGTCCGGTCGTGCTGCGGATCGAGGGTGGCGGCACCCATCGTCTCGTGACGTTGGAGGTGGGCACCACGGTCGTCCTTGGGCGGCATCCCGACGACAACCTCGGCTCGGAGCGGCTCGTTGACGTCACGGCCGGGCTCGGTAGCAGTTACGACTACATCAGCACCCGGCACGTGGAGATCACCCTCACGGCTTCCGGCACGGCGACGGTGGTCGACCGCTCCCACAACGGCACCAGTCTGGGCGACGACCGGCTGGTGCGTGACCTGCCCCGGGAGTGGTGTTTCGACGTCCCGCTTCACCTGGCCGGGTCGCTCGTGCGGGTCGGCAGGGTCAACGCGGTCGTCGCAGCTGAGGCGGCCAAGGCAGCTGAGGCGGCCAAGGCAGCCGAGGCAACCAGGGCGGCCGGGCGGCCGGGCGGAACAGGCTGGCGGCTGACCGTCCGGCGCGGCGACGGCTCGTCGTTCGACACCCCGAACGTGGGACCCGGCGAACGCATCGTGCTGGGACGGCAACCGAACGCCGTGCAGCGGACGGCGGACGACCTGATCGTCGTCGACGTCTGCGACCGGCTTCAGGTCGACGCCGCCGGCCGGGTCTCGCGGCGCCACCTGATGGTCGGCAACGAGCGCGACGGGACGGTGACGCTCACCGATCTGTCGACGAACGGCTCCTGGCTGGGTTCCCGGCGGCTGACGCCGGGTGTCGCCGAGAGGTGGGACGGCGAGGAGCCGGTCTGGCTGGTCCGCGACGTCGTGGGCCTGGAAGTGCGTGTGACGGCACCCTGGCCGGCCGGCGGGGTGCTCGGGAGCGGCGGACCCGGCGGCGGTGGGGTACTCGGAGGTGGCCGGTGAGTACGGTCGCCTCCGATCTGGAGATCGTCGAACGGTTGCGTTACGGGGCGTCCTTCGCGTCGGTGCCGCGCACCTGGGGCCGTGGCCGGTACCGCTGCGTGCGTCATCTCGCCGAGGGCGGCCAGGGTTACGTCGAGCTCGCCCGGGACGAGTGGAGCAACGCCCTGGTCGTCGTCAAGGGCGCATGGTGGGGCGGCCGCGACCACGATATCAACCCCGAGTACGCCAGGACCCAGTACGAGAATCGCTCGATCGACGTCGAGGACGCGGTCGCCGTTCAGGCGGCGCTCGGCGAGATCACCCATGGGGTGCCGGCCCTGGTGGACGTCGTCTACGGGCCATCGCTAACCCGGCACGACCATAACGCGCTCGTGACCGGGGGCAACGAGCGGGAGGCCGAGCGGTACAACCGTGAGGCGTTCATCGTCATGCAGTTCATCGGTGACATCGGACAGATGGTGCCCACCACGCTCGGCTCCCGGGTCACCGAGTCCGGCCCGCTCAGCGCCCGCCAGGTCGTCGAACTGGCCGACCAGATCAGCGCCACGCTGGAGGCGATGCACACGATCCGACCGCAGCGGCTCTACCAGCATGAGGAACGGATCAGGGGGTACTGGGTCCACGGCGACATTAAGCCGGAGAACATCCTCGCCGCCGGTGACCCACCTCGGTACTCGCTCGTCGACTTGTCGACGGCGGCGATCGTCGAGCCGTCGGCCAAGGTCATGCCCACCACCGCGACCCCGGGCTATGCCCCGCCGGGAGCCGAGCCGCTCAGCCCGCAGTACGACCTGCACTGCCTGGCGGCCACCCTGCTGTTCGCGCTGACCGGTGACCGCCCGGACGACTGGCTCGGCGGGGCGACCGAGGCCAGGTCGGCCGCGGACGCCGCCGGTTCCCAGGCGGACGCCGAGGCGCGGGACGAGAAGCTGCGGCAGTTGCGGGGTGAGCTCGCGGCCCGTCGCGTGCACCCCATGCTGATCCGCCTGATCACCGACTGCCTGCCCGCCGATCCGCGCTTCCGGCTCGGCACCGCCACCGTGCTACGTGCGGAGATCGCCGCGGTGCGCACCGCGCTGGTCGCCCGCGAGGTCCTGTCGGATGAGGAGCCGCAACCGTGAGCTGGTGGAACCGGAGTCCGTGGGGGAGCCAGCCCGACGGCGGAGCGGGCTCGAACGGCGGGGCCTTCCAGGGCGGTCGGACGGGATCGCCCGGCGCGGCGTCTTCGGGTGGTGGCGGGTACCCGGCCGGCACCGCGGGTCCCGCCGCCGCGGACGACTTCGACGACTTCGACGACTTCGCGGACCCCGAGCCGCTCCCCGCCGGACCCGCCGGACCCGCCGACGGCGCCGCGTCGGCGCAGCGGGGACACCGGCCGGCGCGGACCGGAGGCGCGCGGTCCACGCCGGGCGCGCCGCCGGCGGAAGCGGGGGAAGCGGGGGAAGCGGGGGAAGCGG
>NZ_CDWRCM010000005.1:24110-31663 GCF_977927585.1 Frankia sp. CcWB2
GGGAAGCGGGGGAAGCGGGGGAAGCGGCGGACCAGCGTCCGGCGGTCGTGGGCCGCAGCGGCCGGACCTGGCGGGAGATGCCCCGGCGGATCCGCGGCGCCGGGGCCGACTGCCGGGTACGCCTGGTCAGCCTCGCCGGGCTGGGCTTCGGCGCCCTGCGTACGGCCGGCGCGGGCGGCCCGTCGACGCTACGGGTCGGTATGGAGCTGCTCTCGCTCGGCAACCCGCTGACCCCCCTGCTGCTCGACATCGTCGACGGCCCTGACGGGGCGCCCACGGGTTACGAGGCGCCCACGGGTTACATCACGAGCTGGGCGGCTGGCCCGCTCACCGACCCGCTCGAGCGGCAACGCGGCGACGACAGCATGGCCGCGCAGCTCGCGAACGGTGAGTTCGCCGCCCCCGCGGACGTCATGGACATGCTCGCCCCGCTCGGCGCGCTGCTCGACGACGCCGCGACCCAGCTCGGCGTCGTTCCCATCGAGCTCAGCCCGGACCATCTCGTGCACTGCCGGGGATCGCTGCGGCTGGTCGGGTACGGCCGCCACGGGTACGCGCCGGCCCGGGGGGTGATCCCGCCTGCGTCCGAACGTAGCCAGGACACGGTGGAACTGCTCGGCGACGACATCCCGGCACCGGACGCCCCGCTGGAGGAGTGGCGGGCAGCGCAGGTCCGGGCGTTGGCCCGGCTGATCGGGTGGTTGTCCACCGGCCGCCGGCCGACCGCCTACGGTGCGGTGACGGGCGGATCGCGGGCGGCGCGCGAGCAGGCGGTGGACCGGTACCTGCGGGGCTGCGGGATCGACGCCCGGGTTGCCGACCTGCAGCCCGGCCGGCTCCGGGAGGAGCTCACGACGCTGGCCGCCGCGGCGCGGCGCACGAAGATCACCGAGGGTCTCGCCGCCTCCGACGTCATCATCGCCTACCATCACGACGCCGCGGCCCGTGGCGGGTTCGGCGACCGCAACCCCCGCTTCGAGCGGGGCCTGGTCGGCGGCACGTACCTGGGCACGGTCGACCGGGTCGACCCCCGGTTCGTCGTGATGAAGCTCAGGTACGGCGTCCGGGTGTTCGTGCCGCGTTCCGGCACCGGGTTCGACGTCGATCTCACCACCGTCCTGCAGGCCGGTGAGCAGCGCCCGGTGACGGTGCGCCGTTTCGACGAGACGCTCACCCCGCGCGGCGATCCCAAGGGCCTGCGGGGAGTGTTCGCGCCGGCGGGGACGGAGGTCATGACGGCCGAGCGCCGGGTCAACCCGGAGCCGGTGCGCCTCGCGACGAGCCTGCAGTCCGGGCGGGCGGCGGTCGGCGTGGCCGCCTTCGAGGCCGCGGACCTGTCCAGCCCGCTGGCTGGCCTGCTCGGCGGTTCCGGCTGGCTGCTCTGCCCGCCCGACGACCTCGCCCGGACCCTGGTTGCGCTGCGACGCGTGCGGTCCGCGCACCGGGCACCGGACGGCGCGGTGCCCGATCCGGCCCGGATCATCGCCTTCGGTGTCGACCCGGCGGCTCTGACCGAACCGAACGCCCTGGCGAGCGCCGGCCAGCGGGTGGAGTTCGCGCTGCCGCTGCTCGACGAGGACGGCCAGGCCCACGCTCCGCGCGCCTGGAGGGACCTGCCGCTGGTCGATGACGTCTCGTTGCAGGGGCTGCGCAGGCGCATCGGAGCGACGGCGGGGCAGAGCGCGGCCCGGCGGCTGTTCGCCGCGGCCTTCGCGCACCTGCTGGTGAACCCGGACGAGAGTGCCCTCGCGGCCGACACCGGCAGCCCGCAACGCGGTGGGCGTAGCGCAATCATGACGATGCTGCAGGAGATCGGTCGGGCGTTCGCCGGGCGGCCGGACCTGATTGTCACGGTCACCGCGGAGCTCGCCGAGCAGCAGAGCGTCCTGGCGGCCCGGGACAGCGCGAAGATGCTCGACGAGCTCGCGGCGGTCCTGCGGCCGCTGCCGGCCGAGCGCCGGATCGTCATCGACGTGATGCGGCTGGTCATGCGGGAGCGGATCCGGCCGGAGACCCGCCGGATGCTGCTCGCCGAGACGCTGCCCGCGACTGGTGTCCTCACCGGTTGCTGGGGTGACGTCTGGCAGATCACCGCGGTCGGTCTGACCGAGCTGACCGAGGCCCTCGAACGGGTGGCCGCGACCGGGCAGGTGCTGGCCCGGGCACCCCGACTCGACCGCGACGCGGTTGTCTCGCTCGCGGTCGCCGGCGCGGCGCCGGCGGTGGTGCGGTGCGCGCCGCTGTTGCCCGTCGATCTGATCCGGGAACTCACGGAACGTGCCCGGGTGACGCCCGAGGTGCTGCGGGGGGAACCAACCCGGTGAGTGGGCGGCCCGGCAGCGGCATCGTCCACCGGATCGAGCTGCTCGCGCGGGCCGGCGCCGAGGCGGTGCCCGGACTCACCGAGGACGAGGTCCGCCGGTTCGTGCTCGATGGCGGCCCGGACGGCGGCCCGGATGGCGGCGCGGACGGTGGCGTGGTGGAGGGCGCGACCGCCTCCGCCGCGACCGCCTCCGCCGAGGACGTGTCGGCCCCGGTCGCGGACCCGCGGGCCGCGTTCGCCGAGACCCCGGTCGTCGCCCCTGAGTCGGACTGGATGCCGGACTGGTGCGCGGCCCTCGCGGCTGCCGGCGGGCTGGCGGCCGACGAGGTGCGGGACCGGGCGATCGAGGAGAACCTCCTGGCCGGACCGGGTCCGGTGCCGCCGTCGCGGTGGGACCCCGACATCGCCGGGTGCCTCGCCGAACGGTGGGAGACGACGAGCCTCGCCGAGCTGATCGAGCTCGGGCGGGTGCTGGCCGCGGGTGACCTGCTCTGGATCCGCTCGGTGGCCGTCACGGTCGGGGTGTCCGTGTCGGAGGTGGTCGACGCGGCACTTGCCCAGCGCCTGCTCGGCCAGGCGCGGCCACCGTCACCATCCGACTGGTCCCAGGCGGACGTCGCCTCCTACCTCACCGAACGGTGGACCGCGGTGCCGTTGGTGGCGTTGCTCGACGTGGCCCGGGACCTGACGCGGTCGAGCGTCGGCTGGCTGCGCGCGGTGGCCGACGCCGCCGCGGTCCCGGTCTCCAGCGCGATCGACCGGGCCGTCGCGGAGGGCATCCTCGGCGAGGCCTCGCCGACGGACGCGGCGCTGCCGCCGCTGATCGCCGGCTACGTCGCCGCACGCTGGGACGAACGGTCGCTGCGGGACATCATGGCGACGGTCCGGGTCCTGGTGAACGGCGACCTGGAGTGGCTGCGTTCCTTCGGCGCCGCGCTCGGCGCGAATCCGGGCGGCCTCGTCGACGAGGCCGTCACGGCGGGCCTGCACCAGGCTGACCCGCCGCCCGATCCCGTCTGGTGGGTCGATCCGCGCGTCGTCGCGTTCGCGCGATCCCGGTGGGGCGTCCTGCCGCTCGACACCCTGCTGAAGATCGTCCGATGCCTCGCCGTCGAGGACATCGTCTGGACCACGCAGTTCGCCGAGCTTGTCGCGGCGGACCCGTCGACGGTGATCGAGACCGCCTTCCAGGAGAACCTGCTCGGCAGGCCGGGCATGTCGGCGTGGGCGGTGGCCCTGTTCGACGACGACGTCGTCGGGCTGTACCTGTCCCGGCGCTGGGGCATCCATCCGCTCGCCGAGACCCTGAACAGGGCCAGCCTGATCGGGGCGGCGCGCGACTGGCTGGTCCGGCTCGCCCGGATGTCCGGGCAGGACGTGGCCGACGTGCTCGACACCGCGATCGCGGAGGGCGTCCTGCGCCGCGGGGCGCAGTCCGCGCCCCCTCGCTGGAGGGTGTCTCCGCGCCCTATCTGGCCGCTCACTGGGGCACGATGCCGCTGCCCCGGCTGCTCGTCGAAGCGGCGCGCGCGGCCCGGGGCGAGCCGGACCCCACAGGACCCCTCACCACCGGTCCGGCGGGGCCGGCCACCACGGGTCCATCCGGTCCATCCGGTCCATCTGGTTCGTCTGGTTCGTCTGGTTCGTCTGGTTCGTCTGGTTCGTCTGGTTCGCCTGGTCGGGTTGCCGGTTCGTCCGCGTCCTTCGCGGCGGAGGTCGCGTCGCTGGTCGCGCTCGACCCGGCTACCGTCGCCGCGACCTGCGGTGCCCGCCTGGTGCGGGTGGCCGCCGCGCTGCACGGGGCGCCGCGCCTGGTGTCGGCGCTGGGCGCGTTGGACCCGCCCGCCCGGGCCTGGTTGCTGGCGGTCGCCGACCTGCTGCCCGCGGGCGCGGACGAGGTGGATCTGGCCGTCGCCGCCACCACGGACGACCCGGTCGCCGTGGTCGGCCTGGCTCTGGAGCACGGCATAGCGGTGACCGAGGCCGCTGCCGCGGCCGCGTGTCTCGGCCGGGTACCCGAGGCCGACCGGCCGGTGCTCGCGCCGCTCGGGGGGCTGCTCGCCCGGATACCCGTGGCCGTGCTGGTGACACTCGCCTCGCTCGACCTGGAACCCGCGGTGCGCCGGGCCCTGGCCGGCGTCGAGCAGGCACATCCGGGCGCCGTGGACGTGGTCGCGCTGCACGGGGCGCCGGCGGCGCCCATTATCACCGGGCCCCGGTCGCAGGCGATGATCTCGCTGCTGCAGCGGATCGAGCCGACACCGGGACTCGTGCCGTGGATCCTGACCGCGGGTCCCGAGGCGGCGGTCGCGGTCGCCACGGCCGGTCCCGGCGTCATCGACGTCGCCGCCCGGGCCGCCGACGCCTGGCGGCGTGGCGACGTCGCCGGCCCACTCGCCGCGATCAAGGCTGCCTGGGAGGCGACCGGCCCGACGGACCGGGTCTGGCCCGTCCCAGCCGCGGGCGTCAGCCGCCGGGGTGACAACCTCATCCGGCTGGCCATCACCGTCTATCCCCTCGCGGCGCGGGGACGTTCGGTCAGCGAGATCCTGAGCATCCTCGCGCGCTGACCCGCGGCCACCCCGCCCGCTACCCGCCCGCCCATGCCGCTGTCACTCACGCCGCCGTCACTCACGCCGCCGCCACCGCTGTCGTAATTGTCACCGCGGCGGGGGTGGCCTACGAGGCCGTGGAGGGGGAGGCGGCCTTCTACGGCTCGAAGATCGACGTGCAGATCGTCGACAGCGCCGGCCGTGAAGCCACCCTGTCCACCGTGCAGATCGACTTCCATCAGCCAGAACGGTTCGATCTGCACTACGCGGGCCCGGACGGCGCGATGCGCCGGCCGGTCATGGTCCACCGCAGCGTCATCGGCAGCGTGGAGCGGGCCGTGGCCCACCTCATCGAGTCGCACGGCGGTGCCTTTCCACCATGGCTTGCGCCCGTCCAGCTGGTGGTCCTTCCGATCTCCGACGCCGAGGCACCCCACGCCCTCGCGCTGGTCCGGCAGGCGGCCGACCGGGGACTGCGGGCCGAGGTCGCCGGTCCGGAGCGCGGCACCCTGGGCGCGCGGGTCCGGGCCGCTCGTCTGGTGCCCTACCAGGCGATCATCGGTGCCCGGGAGGCAGCCGACGAGCGGGTCTCCCTGCGGCTGCGGGACGGGCGCCGCCTGGAGGCCCGGCCCGCCGCGGAAGTCCTGGCCGGCATCGATCTCCTGACAAGCGCGCACGGCACCGATCTATGGACCAATCCCCGGGAGGCCGGTGTCCGCCCGTAGCCGGCACCCGGTGGCCCGCCCGCTGCCCGCCGGTTGGCCTCGACGCGCGGGGGAGCGCCCGACCCGCGGGTGTTCTCAATAGACATGCGTCGACATACCAAGCGGCCCCATATTGGCGAGTATCAGTATGGGGCCGCGTTCTTTGTGGCTGGGCTGAAATTTACACGCCGCGCAGCTCCCGGTATTTACTCAGCACGTCTTTCACAGCGTCCGTCACGGGCTGTTCCTCGGTGAGTGGCGTCCAGGTGTAGGCGTCGTGTTCCTGAAGTTCGACCGGCTCAGGGGACGTAATGAAGTAACAAATACGTGATCGAGAGCATCATCGCAGGTCACAGGCCTGTGGAGGGTTCGAAACGCGTAAGTTATTTCATTTCGACTCCTCAGGGCTGGCCACGTCCACGGCGAAGTTGAACTGTCGGCTTTTCTTACCACTTCCTGATGCGTAGTCGAAACTGTCGAGGTAATCGCGGACGGCGGTCACGTGCAGGCCGGTTTCTTCCTCGACCTTCCGGATAAGCGCCGAATCCAGCGCCTCACCCGGCTCGACTTTTCCGCTGGGCAGCTCGAAAATCCCGCCCATAAAATCGTCCTCAGGACGTTGGAGAAGTAGCACCCTACCGTCGTGCTGGACAACTGCGCCGACGACGAACTGCTGTACCTCGTCGCGCTCGGCCTCGGCCCGCTGTCGGACTCTCGCGGTCACTGTTCCTCAAAGAATTGTACGTGGTTGAAGCGGCGCGGCGTGAGGGTGTCGGGAAGCAACTCATGCACGCGCTTTTTGAGCTTGCCATGAAGCACGATTGCAGCCGTGTGGAGTGGCAGACTGAAGCCACCAGCCAGGACGCCCATCGCTTCTATGTCGAGTTGGGCGTGCCAGTGTTCGAGGGCAAGGCGTTCTATCGACTGGAAGGCGACAAGTTGCGGCGGGCCGCTGGTTTTCCTGTAGAGACAGGGTGAGAGCGAGGTGGTTCAGACACCGACCTCGTCGCCATTATCCTGCGATGGTGTGATTGACAGCATCGCCGACAGCCATAGTCGTCATTTCCGGGAGATGGAGGGCTCTGCCGGGCCGATCGTTAAGACCGGGCGACGGACGCGGGGATCGCGCCGGCACCTCCACTCTCCGTCGAGCATGATCTGCAGCCGCCTTGGGGACGTAATGAAGTAACAAATACGTGATCGAGAGCATCATCGCAGGTCACAGGCCTGTGGAGGGTTCGAAACGCGCAAGTTATTTCATTTCGACTCCTTGACGAAGGCGGGAAGGTCCCCGGCGGGGTACCCGCCACCGCAGGCGACTACGTAGAGATTGCGATTCCCGTCGGTCATGGCGAAACCTCATTGTGATCGTTTTGGAAGATCGCTGCGGTTTTCGTCTCGTCGAGCACTCTCTCGTGCCGCGTCTCGTCCTCGGGTCAGGAAATGCTTTTCTATACCGAAAAATCAAAGTTATCAACACCGGATCCGGATCCGGTGCAGGTCGTCCCTGCCGGGGCGGGGCAAGTCAGATCCGGGTGAAGGCCTCCGCGTCACGACGGAAGCGGTCCAGCTCGGTAAGACTGATCGTCGGCCGGGCCAGCCGGGCGGCATCCAGCAGGTCCTGCGTGCTCAACGGGGTTACCACCGGGCCGTGGCCGCCCCCGCCGCTCTCCGCTCCCGCCCCGGCGCCGACCTTCGCCCCGTCGGCGGCCCGGTGGAAGGCGGCGGCGGCGGATCGCTGCACGACCGCCGAGAGATCGGCCGGCGTGAACAGGTCGGTGGCCGCGACGACGGCGTCCAGATCGATGTCCCCCTTGTTCGCGACCCGGTCCAGCAGCCCTTCGAGCAGCACCCGGCGCCCCTTGGCGTCCGGCGGCCCGACAGGGAGGACGAGATCGAACCGGCCGGGCCGGATGAACGCGGGATCCAGCGCCGAGACCGCGTTGGTCGCGCAGATCAGCAGCCGGCCCTGCA
>NZ_CDWRCM010000005.1:32043-36269 GCF_977927585.1 Frankia sp. CcWB2
CCCCGCGGAACTGCGGGATCGCCTTGAGTAGCTCGTTGACGACGGACTGGTTCTCCGGCCGGGTCTCGCGTGACTGGGCGATCTCGTCGACCTCGTCAATGAACACGACGACCCGCTCGACCCCCATGAGGTCGTTGATCGCTGACCGCAGCTCGGCGGCGAGCCCACTGCCGCCGGAGGCCAGCCGTGAGGGCAGCAGCTCGACGAACGGCCATTCCAGCCGGGCGGCGACCGCCCGGGCGAAGGACGTCTTGCCGGTGCCGGGCGGCCCGAACAGCAGCATCGCCGTCGGGATGACGACTCCGTATGCCTCGGCGAGCTCCCGTTCCCGGACCGGCAGCAGCAGCCGCTTCTCGATGAGCGCGCGCTCCTCCTCCATCCCGGCGAGGTTGGACCACTCGGAGGTGCTCAGCAGCGCGCCGCCCCACCGCTCGACGGTGGAGACGTCCGCCGGGCGCAGGGGAACCTGCTTGTCGTAGAGTACCTGCCCGGTAGCGGTGAAGCCGCGGTTGAGGAACGCCTCCTCACCCGGCTGCCCGGGGGTGATCAGCGTGGTGATCCGCCGGCAGCCGGCGTGCAGGAGCAGGTTCTCCACGCTCTGCAACAGGCTGGAGCCAATGCCGTGGTGACGCCAGGCGGGCGCGATGGCGACCGTGAGCACCCGGCCCTGGCCGCCCTCCTTGCGCCCGACCGCGGCACCGACGAGATGCTCGCCCGCGACGGCGACCACCGCGGGGGACTCGGTGTCCGGGAGTTCGTGCCGCAGCGCCAGCACGGTGTCGGTGAGGTTGATGGGCGGGCCGCCCAGGGTGCTCCGCACTTCCTCCAGCAGGCGTACTGTCGCCGCGTAGTCGGCGGTCTCGTAGGGACGGATGTGCCAGATGGGCACGCTGGCTCCTTCAAGTCGGTCACCGACGGATCGTCGACTCGACAATGCCCTTCTGTTCTGCCCCGATCAGCAGGGACTGACGAAGCTTTCTGGCGGGACCTTGGGACCGCCACCCCCGGCCGAAGGCAATCTTCGTGCCTGTAGGTGCTCCCTTGGGCGGGGCGGCCCCTACTCCTGCGCGTTCCGGTGGTGATGATCAGGACGGGCGATCTCAGCCGAGTGTTCTGGCCGCTCGGCGCGGCGCCAGGCGGCGTCGGTGAGTAGACGCAGTCCGTTGAGGCCGACGATGACGGTGGAGCCCTCGTGGCCGGCGACTCCCAGCGGCAGCGGCAGGGTGCCGATCAGGTCCCAGATCACCAGGCCAGTGATGAACAACGCGGCGATGACGAGGTTCTGCACTACCAGGCGGCGGGCCCGCTGCGCGAGGGCGACGACAGCGGGGATGGTGGCCAGTTCGTCGCGGACCACCACGGCGTCGGCGGTGTCGAGGGCGAGGTCGGAGCCGGCGCGGCCCATGGCGATGCTGGCGTAGGCGGCGGCGAGTGCGGGGGCGTCGTTGACGCCGTCGCCGACCATCAGCACCTTCCGGCCGGCCTGCTGGAGGTTTTGGACAGCGGTGACTTTGTCCTGGGGTAGTAGACCGGCGCGGACGTCGGCGATGCCGACCTCGGCGGCGAGGTGGGCGGCGGCGCGCGGGTTGTCGCCGGTGACCAGGACAGGCGCGGTGCCGGTCGCCGTGGCCAGGGCGGTGACGGTGGCGGCGGCCTTGTCGCGCAGCCGGTCGGCGATGCCCAGCACACCCACCGGGGTGTCGTCCTGGATGACCAGGACCGCGGTACGGCCCTTTTCTTCCAGGCGGGCGGCCACCGCGGCGGCCGGGTGCCGGGAGCGGCTGCCCAGCAGCCGTACGGAGCTGCCGACCGCGACCGGATGGCCGTTGACGGTGGCGGTCACGCCGGTGCCGGCTGTGGAGGTGAAGGTCTCCACCGGCGGGATGTCCAGTTCGCGGGTGCGGGCGGCTGCCACGATGGAGCGGGCCAGCGGGTGCTCGCTGGGGTGCTCGGCCGCCGCCGCCAGCGCCAGCAGGCTGTCCTGGGTAAGGCCGGAGGCGGCCAGCGGCTGGATGTCCGTCACCCGAGGGGTGCCTTCGGTGAGGGTGCCGGTCTTGTCCAGCGCGACGGCGTCGACCTGGCCGAGGCGTTCCATGACCAGCACGGACTTGATCAGGACGGACTTGATCAGGACGCCGTGGCGGCCGGCGGTGGCGACCGCGGACAGCAGCGGGGGCAAGGTCGCCACCACTCTCCAATCGCTGGCGGCCCCGTCGAGACTGTTGATCCTCGCCCGGTTACGCGAGGGCCCGCTCGCCGCGACCGAGCTGGCCGCCGAGGTCGGTCTGGAGCAGTCCGCCTGCTCCCACCAGCTCCGCCTGCTGCGCCATCTCGGCCTCGTGGCTGGCACCCGCAAAGGCCGCTCCGTGGTGTACTCCCTCTACGACAACCACGTCGCCGAGCTCCTTGACCAGGCCCTCTACCATGTCGAACACCTCGGCCTCGGCCTCGCGGACACCCCCGCTACCGACGCCGAGCCGGAGCGGGAGACGGCGACCGCCCCGAGCGCCTGACGCGCCGACCACGCATCCCGCCCGTGCCGGTGGAGGCGAGGTCGCGCCGTCCCCAGGCGCGGACGGCCAAGTCTCGCGGTCAATGGTCCGGGGAAGAGGGATCCGGGCAAGAGGCAAGGCGGTGCCCATCGAGCGATCTGGAGGTGGCCGCGGGGGCGGACTGGAACGCCGATACGGACTTCGACGTCCGGCTGCAGGGCGTGCCGCTCACCAATCGCCGTCCGGATGTCGTGGTGTATCGCGCGGACACGATCGACGTCACGCCCACCCGTCCCGAGCACGTGCTGCTGGTTGTGGAGATCGTCTCGCCGGGGTCGGAGACCACCGACAGGATCGTGAAGGTGGATCAGTACGCCAGGGCCGGCATCGCTTTCTACTGGCGGGTCGAGCAGGCCGCTACCGGTGTTCCGCTGGTGTACACCTATGTCCAGTGTACACTTATGTCCTCGATCCGGCGAGCGGGGCCTACCGGGATGGAGAGGTGTTCACCGGCGTGGTCAAGATCTCGGCTCCCTTCGCGGCAGAGATCGATTTCGGTCAGCTCTGATACCCATCCTTTGCCGGCGCTCCGCGAAGGAGCGCCGAGTGCGACGGGCCGGGGCGCTGGCTCCTGTCCGCCCAGGGCGTCGTGCGGCGATGGGCGCGACGGTCCGGCCAGGCCAGCAGCAGGTAGTCCAAGACGGACGGGGCGAGCCGTCCGGCGTTGAAGTAGATCTCGTCGTGGATAAGCAGGCCTTCGTCGACGACGACCCGGCGGTTCCTACCGGGTTGGCCTTCGTGTCCTCGGCGCTACCTACAGTACAGCCTGCGGGGTTGATCGGCTGGGAGGTGGCATGAGGTTCGCGCCCGTCTGGGCGCGGGCCTTCCTGTCAGGTGAGGAGGTCGAGGAGTTCGGTGAGGGAGTCGATGATGTGGTCGGGTCTGGCTGTGTGCAGGGTGCGGGTGGGGGTGTAGCCGTTGGTGATGGCGACGGTCTGGTAGCCGGCGGCGCGTCCGCTGTGGATGTCGTAGGCGGTGTCGCCGATGTAGAGGGCGCGGGTGGTGGTGCGGCGTTGGCGCAGCTGGTGGGTTTTGTCGGTGACGTCGCCGTCGAGGAAGTGTAGGAGGGGGTTGAGCCCGCCGGTGTGGGCGTCGGCGTGGACGGTGGCGGTGCTGGCGGCGGAGACGACGCCGAGGGTGGCGCCGTAGGCGGTGAGGCGGGTGAATGCTTCGGTGGCGTCGGGGCGTGGTTGGGCGGGGAGGTGGCTGAGGTGGGTGTTCCATTCCTGTTCGGCGGTGGCGGTGGCGGTGGCGGTGGGGGCAGGCCGAGTTCGGTGAAGAAGGTGCGTAGCGGGA
Source organism: Frankia sp. CcWB2 (assembly GCF_977927585.1). Taxonomy (NCBI): domain Bacteria; kingdom Bacillati; phylum Actinomycetota; class Actinomycetes; order Frankiales; family Frankiaceae; genus Frankia; species Frankia sp. CcWB2. The sequence goes on from NZ_CDWRCM010000005.1 coordinate 35,892, forward strand.
GCTGGAAGGCGGCCCGGAACTGGTGGAGGGTGAGTTTCGGGAGGCCGTGGCCGTGTAGGACGGCGTTGGTGGCGTGGTGGGCGCGGTCGGTGTCGGCCATGACGGTGCCGTTCCAGTCGAACACGAGCAGGGTGCCGGTCGGGGTGTGGGTCATGCGGGGGCGCTCACCTTGTGGAGGAGTGGAGGAGTTGGTCGGCGGTGCCGTCGGTGCCGGCGTGGTGAGGACGAAGCCGGCGTGGCTTGTCCCGCTCGGCTGCGATGCGGCCGGCCGGAGGGTGGGTGTGGGGGCGGTCACGTTGGGGTTTGGGTTGTCAGGGTTCGGGTTGTTAGGGTTTGGGTGTCGAGGGCGAGGATGGTGCCGTCTACGGTGACGGCGAT
>NZ_CDWRCM010000005.1:36496-39016 GCF_977927585.1 Frankia sp. CcWB2
TTCCGGTGGGTGTGCCGATGGGTGTGCCAGCGCCGGGAACCATCCGCGAGGGTGAGGAGTTCGACGGCTCCGGCGGGGCGGTCCTCGTGCCTGACCCCGACGATCACCTCGTCGCCGTCGATGCGGCCCGGGGCCCCGGTGCCCGGCCCGGTCAGCTGGTGGCGCCAGCGCACCACTCCGTGGCGGCGTGCGGTGGGTGCCGGGGCGGGTAAGGAACACGAACGGCCCCGCCGCGGCCAGCGAGAACGTCCCGTCCGCCGCGCTGGTAGTAACCGTACGGCCGTCGCTGACGAGCACACCGGGACAGGCCCGCCCGTCGGCGGTGACGACACGTCCACGCATGAAGATAGCCTTTCTCGAGATCAGACGCGGAGATACGAGCTACGACACTCGGTGAGGACGTCGGTTGTCGCCAGCGCGATGCCGCTGCTTTCAGCCGGCACTGCGTTTCGCCCAGCCCCCGGGAGGGCTACGCTGCCGTCCCGGGGGCTGGCCAGGCCCCGCCGCTGGGTGCACCCCGGCTTCGGGGCCAACTCCCCAACCGTAGGGCCACGCCGAAGCCACTTCCTGATCGAACAAGGCCACTACCTACATGCGGATGGCCTCACTGCGCCGCCCGCTTCTTGGCGGATAATCCACCCCCACCTGGATACCCGTATACAACCAGGATAGTTCCCGGCGCACACGATCTCCAGAATAGAGTCGAAATTGTGCTAGCCGACTTATTTAAAGCTTAGTAAGGTCGGTGTGCCGCTGCTTGTGAGCGGGCCCTGCCGGAAAACCAGGCGCGGAGTCCGTCCCGCATTCCGATGCCGGTGGGCTGCCAGTCCACGTCGCGCGCCAGCAGGGTGCGGGCGTTGCGAACGTGCATGCTGCTCAGCACGGTGAGACCGTCAGCGTGTCCTGCCCGGCGCGGCGCGCAGTGACATCCCTCGGTGAAGTAGAGGTCGAGGCCGCGGCGGAGCAGTTCGACCTCTTCCGCGGACAGTTCCGCGGCCCAGGTCTCGTCGGCGCGGGTGCCTCCTGGCCACGGCAGGGTACGGAACAGGTCTGCCTCGCTGACCCGCCCGGCGGGGAGGAACGTATGGATGCCGTCAAGGGGCACCTGACCACAGCTGACTTCAGCCCGGCCGACGATCGCGACGTCTGCGCCGGTCAGCTCCAGCACTCCGCGTGCCACGGCATCGCCGATCAGGCCCGCGCCGGGCATGGCGGGTTCGGTCAACGGCCGCTCCAGTTCACCGATGATCTGTCCGCGAAGCTCCGCCAGCGTGTTGCTGCCGGGACCGCTCCAACCGAGCCGATCCTCCTCGCGAGCAGTGACCAGTTCGCCACGAAGATGAATACCGTCATCGTCAATATCCACCACGCCGACCTCGACGCCCATCGCCCAGGGCTGGATGTAGGGCATTCCCGCGACGGTCCCGATCCGGCGCGTTGCTGTTACATGCGCGCCGAACACACCGTCGACGTGCCCGCGAAGAGCGCGACAGAAATCGCGCATCCGCTGGCCGCCGTCCGGCTCGCCAGGTCTTGGAAAGATCCCGTCATGAATTGCCACGAAGGTGTGGTCGACCTGGCCCCGAAGGCCGGCCGCGGTCTCGATCGTCAGCTGCGCCGCGGCGTCGAGATCGCCGAGCTGGTCATAGACCGCCCGGCCGCGCCGTTCGGCCAGGTTGATGCCCACGATCGCGACGGTGCGGCCGCTCGGCGAGCTGACCGTCCAGTACGGTTGGAACACCGGGCCAAGCGCCACCAAGGCCGGGTCCGCGGCAACCAGCGGGAAGGGGATCCGCTGTGCCCATGTCAACACCGCCGCATCACCGAAGTCGAACTCGTGATTGCCCGGGATAGCCGCATCAAAGCCAAGACTGGCGGCGGCCGCCCAACCGAGAACACCTTCGGTCGCTGTGCAGAGCGGTCCTCCGGCGGAGAAGTCGCCGACGTCGATCCAGGCACTTGTCTGCACGTCCTCGCGAAGCCGGTTCACCGTCGCCCGCAACGCCGAGCCGCCGGGCAGCTGCCCCCAGGATGTTGCCTGTCTGCCAAACGATCCAAAGAAGTCGTAGGTGAGGAGCAGGCGGATGTCAGTCATGTGCATGGGCTCCTTCCTGTTCGAGTAGGTGTGGCGAAGACAGGCGCAGGCTCACGTCCTCGTCCTTACATGTTCGGGCCCCATGGAATCTTGGAGCTGGCCGCCTGGGGCACCGGAACTTCCGCCCAGCGGACCATGGGGCCCGAACACCACTCATCCTAGAAAACTTGCCTACCTGCGGTCAGACCGGGCACTTGGTTACCTGCAGCGAATCCTGCTTCGCAGGGTCGTCGATATTGTCCGCGGTGTAGACCTGCGGCGGAAGGACGACGCGCTCCTCAACCGGCTTACCCGACGCCGCCGCGACCGCCTGGTCCAGCATCTTCACACCAGCTTCACGCAGGTCGTAATCGATCAACGCGGAGATCCCGCCGCTCTTAAGGAGTCGAAATGAAATAACTTGCGCGTTTCGAACCCTCCACAGG
>NZ_CDWRCM010000005.1:39562-41082 GCF_977927585.1 Frankia sp. CcWB2
CCTGTGACCTGCGATGATGCTCTCGATCACGTATTTGTTACTTCATTACGTCCCCTAAGAGCTTTGACGTCAAAAGGACTGGTGTCAAAACTGGTCACGTAAACACCGCTCTTGTTGCGCTGGCTGAGAGCTGTCACCGCGCCCTGTGCGGCAATTCCAAAGCTCGTGAAGATTGCCTTGATATCGGGGTCGCGCGCCAGGATCGCATTCATTTTCACTGTTGCCGTCTGAGGCGATACGTCGGTGATCTCCGCACCCAGGTAATCGATGTTCGGATACTTTTTGATCTCGCTTTCGAAGTTGTGCAACCGCTGGTCGGCCGGCGTACTCACGCCTGGCGTGAAGCCGAGGCCCGCAACCTTGCCACCCTCGATTCCGAGGTGTTTCGCGATGAGTTCCGCGGACAGCCGGCCGCCGGCGGCCTCGTCCGCGATGACCTCCGAGGCAAGCGGATCTTTCTTAGTCAGTGTGTTCAAAGCAGTCACGATCGGAATCCCCTGGGCCTTGGCCTTGGAGAGGGGCGCGTACATCGCATTGGCGTCGGCCACGCTGATCATGAGTCCGTCGGGCTTGTCAGCCAGGACCGAGTTGAGGATCGGCGTCATCGCGGCGGCCGAGAACTCCTTGGGATACTGGACGGTGACGGTGGCACCAATCTTACCCGCTTTGATCTTGGCGCCACACGCGATCGCATAGTAGGCGGGATCCTCAACCGCGCCGATGTAGGCGAAGCGCAGGCCGTTGCCGGCCTTACCCGCCGTGGTGCTCTGAGCCGACTGGCTGCTTTCACCGGACCCGCAGGCGGATACGGCACAAAGGGGACGTAATGAAGTAACAAATACGTGATCGAGAGCATCATCGCAGGTCACAGGCCTGTGGAGGGTTCGAAACGCGCAAGTTATTTCATTTCGACTCCAAAGCGCGCCCAAGATCGTTACCGAGACAGCCGCTCGCACGGCCTGACGTGAGAATCTCATGGGTCTCCTTACTCGACTACATAACGGGAACAGGAACCATGGCTAACGGTGGTTGGTACGGCGCCGCACCAGATCGGCATAGACAGCACCGACCAGCGCCACGGCAATCGCGATCTGCTGCCAGTACGGAGGCACCCGCACAATAACCAGACCGTTCTGCAGCACAGCAGGGACAAAAATCCCGATCGCAGCACCGACCGCACTCCCCGAACCACCGAAAATACTGACACCACCAAGCGCAACACCGGTGATCGCATTCAGCGCATCGGGAGCATGCCCACCGATCGTCGTCGTCGAAAAACGCGCCACATTCAGATACGCGGCCAAGCCATAAGCAAGACCCGCGAGCACATAAATCTTCATAGTATGGCCGCGGACATTAATCCCCGCCCGCTCACCGGCAACAGGATCAGAACCAGTCGCATAACTATAGCGACCGAAACGGGTACAGGCAAGCGCCCAAACCGTTATCGCAATCACCGCCACCGCGATCACCGTCATCACCGGAACCCCAGCCAGCATCCCTATGGAGTCGAAATGAAA
>NZ_CDWRCM010000005.1:41270-43663 GCF_977927585.1 Frankia sp. CcWB2
GAGGGCGCCGGCGAGTTCGTGAAGGTTTCCCCCCGACGGGTGGCGGCACCGGTTCCATTCGAGTTTGCCCGGGTGCTACTGCCGCTGACGCGTGGGGTGGGCGGCTTCAAGGTGTACGCGCCGCAACACGAGTATGTCGACCGGCGCATGGTCGCCGCCGACGACGGTGAGCTGACCCGCCAGGTCTTCCCGCTCGACGAGACGGCCAAGTACTTCCTGATCCTCGTGGCGTTGTGCGAGCCGCGGCTACGGGACTCCTCGGTCGTCGCCATTCCCACGCTCGACCAGGTGATCGACAGGTTGCGCCCGCTGCCGGGCTGCGCCAGCCTCACCCGGTCCGCCGTGAACTTTCACATCAATTACCTCGTCGAGAACAAGCTGCGGGTCAAGCCGGCGGACACGGCGGAAGGGGACCGGTTCGCGGCCCGGCGGGAATCGCTCGTGACGGTGGCGCTGCGCTTCAATGTGACCCGGGAGGAGCATCTGGCGCTGCTTCCGTCCCCGCGTCCCGACGGCCGGCCCGGTAATGATGGGCAGCGCAGCGGGCGGCGCTGACCATGCCGGTGCCGATCACAGTGGAGTGGTCAGAACGCACCCCGTCCGCAGTCGTTCCGCGCGGCTACCGGGTCGGCCCCTTCACGGTCACAGACAAGATCGCGGCTGGTAGCTGGGGCACGGTCTACGGCGGGTACCGAGCCGACCGGGACGGGCTATCCGGGCGCAGGCCGGGCGAGAGCAGGCCACGCCAGGCCGGCGCCGAGGTTGCGTTGAAGTTCCTGCCGGTTGCCGGGCTGTCTCCCCGGGAGCGCGCGGAGCTGCGGGCCGGTGCGCTGCGCGAGGCGGCGTTGGTCCGGATCCCCGCCCACCCCCGGCTGATCCGCGCGCTCGCCGTCCTGGCCGTCGACGATCCCGACCGACCCGACCTGCATGGCGCGGTGGTGCTGGCCGTGGAGCGGGCCACCGGCAATCTGGTCGACCTGCTCTACACCACGGCACCCCTCTGTTCCACAGCACCCCTCTGCCCCACGACACCCGACGCGTCGTCGGGCCCCCCGCTGGCGGACCGGGTCCGCATCCTCGTCGAGGTGTGCGAGGGCCTGGCCCACATGCACGCGAACAGCTGGGTCCACGGCGACCTTAAACCCAGCAATGTGCTCATCATGCCGGATGGTTCGGCCCGGCTGGCGGACTTCGGTTTGGCGGTCGAGATCGACGGTACGCACGGCCGCGCGCCGCGCCTGGCCTCGCCCGACCACACCCCGCCGGAATGGTGGAGCGAGCGCATCACGGAGGCCGGGGTCCCGATCCGCATGACCCGGGATGTGTGGGCCTTCGGCGTGCTCGCTCACCAACTGCTGACCGGCACCCACCCCTTCCCCGGGCAGACCAGCCGGTCCCGCTCCGAGGCCGCCCTCACCTATGCGGCGGGTCGCACACCCCTGCGGCTGGCGGAGACGCTGCCCGACGGCTGGCGGGAAGTGATCCGCGACTGTCTGGCTCCGACCCATCAGGCCCGCGCCGCACACCCAATCGACACCGTCCTTCGCCGCGCCCGCGCCCTCCAGCGCGACGGTGACGCGATCACGACCCCGACACGCGACCTGCGCGTGCCCCGGCCGGGACCGGACAGCCCGGTCGCGCCTCCGACACAACACACGAACGCAGTACAACGAACGGCAGTACAACGAACGGCAGTACAACGAACGGCAGTACAACGAACGGCGGCGCAACGAACGGCGGCGGCGCGGCGCATCCTGATCGCGGTGGGCCTGCTGGCCGTCCTGATGCTCGCCGCGGGGTCGGTCCCCCAGCCGTTCTCGTTCCAGCCGGGTGGCGAGCTGCGGCCCGGCGCGCCGATACCCGCCGCCTACCGTCCGCTTCTCACCCGGGCCGCGCACGCCTGCTCGGACGAGGTGGTCACGCCCGCACTGATCGCGGCGATCCTCGCGACGCAGAGCGGCTTCCACCCCCGTGCCTCCCACCCGGCAGCCGCGGGGGGCCAGGGCGAGTACGGCATCGCCGGATGGACACCACGGGTGTTCACGGGGTTCGCGGTCGACGCGGACAACAACGGCCGGGCGTCCTACTGGGACCCCGCCGACGCCATCTTCGCCGTCGCCAATCAGCTCGAATACGCCAACCAGCGCCTCGGTGACATTTCCGGCGACCGGGCGCTGCTGCTCGCCGCCGCGTATCACACCAGTGTCAAGTATGTTCGCGCCAACGGGGCCCGGGGACCGCAGGTGCGAGGTTACGTCGAGCGGGTGCAGCATTATCTCTCGCTTTTTACCGACCGCAGACCGGCTGCGTCGAGTTAGATCGTACGACACGCTTCACCGGCGGTGACCCTGTCACCCGACAGGGTCACAGGCATCCGGGTCCGGCCTAGGGCC
>NZ_CDWRCM010000006.1:0-3918 GCF_977927585.1 Frankia sp. CcWB2
CAGGCCTGGATGCTCGGCGCCGCGGTGGCAGCTGGATGATCGGGACTTCAGGCCGGCAACAGCGCGGGGACGGATCCGAGGACCATGGGGACCACTCCGAGCAGGAGAAAAGCGGGAAGGAAGCACAGGCCCAGGGGCGCGACCGCCAGGACACCTGCCCGACGAGCCGCGGCGATGCTCTCCGCGTGGGCTTCGTCCCTGGCACGATCGGCCAGTCGGGTGAGAGTGGCGGCGAGCTTCGCCCCGGACGTCTCCGCGCGATCGAGCGCCATGATCGCTGCCCGCACCATCCTGGCCCGCCGGGATGGCGGGGTCACGCGTCCGCGGCGAGCCCATCCGGGCAACCGGTCGGTGAGCTGGGGAGCATGACTCGCGGCCACCAGTCGCTCGCAGGCGGCGCCCACCGTGGCGCCCGCCGCGAGTGCATCGCCTACGGAGCACAGTTCCGCGCCCAACACACCACCGGTGGCGGCGCCGACGGCCCGCACCGCCGACACGATGGTCCCCCCGCTGCGCAGACACGCCGCGATCAGGTCCAGCGCCAGGGGAAAGTCGGCGAGGAACCGGTCGTGCCCCGCGGCGGAGGTCGGGGGCGCGACGCCCGTTGCATCCACGGCTACCGGCCCTCCCCGTCGCTCCACGCCGTCCGCCAAGCGGCGAAGCCAGCGGACTCCGACCAGGTCGGCGAGCAGGCATCCGATCCCCGCCGGCGTGCCCAGCAACACCGCGATCGGCGCTGCTCCCGCGAGCGACCCCAGGACGATTCCGGCCAGCGGGAGCGAGGCCACCAGCCGTCCGGATGACCGGGGCCCGGCCAGTGCCGAGGTCAGCTCGCCCGCCCGCACCGCGTCGGCGCGGGCGACCGCCGCGAGCATCGTCGCGACGGGAGCCAGCCTTGCGCCGACGGCCGCGTAGACCTGGTAGGCGACTCCGAGCTGTCGCAGTGATGACGCCTCACTGCGGCACAACAATGGACCGGGCTCCTCCGTCCGGTCGAGCGCGGCACCGAGCTGGTCCAGGGGCACCCAGGCCGATCGTCCCGTCGGTGCCGCAACGAGTTCGTCGATGCCGCCCGCCGCCCGGCGCAGGGCCTCGAGCTGGGGTGCGCCGGCGTCGAGCTCGGCCGCGAACGCGGCGAGGAGGTCTTCGGCGGACTGGCGGACCGCCACCTGCCTACGCCGCTCCCGTGACCGCCGTCGCGCCCGGGCGAGACAGCAGAGCAGCACGGCCACGACGCCCGCCGCCACCGGTCCGGCGGCCAGCGTGAGCAGGACGGCACCGAGGACCAGGCCGATTCCCGAACCGATCACGGTTCCGGTCCTCGGCCGGGTGACTGCGACGGTTGCCGGGACGGTCCCCACGCGCTCGAGTACGGTCATGCTCGCCTCCGCACCTGCGACCCGGCGTCGACCAGGGTTGGAAGCGAGACACCGCGCACGTCCAGCAGGTCGCGCAGGATCGGCAGGCCCTCCGCCGGCGTCGGGTCGCAGGCGCGCATGGCTAGCCTGTTCCGGGAAGGTGAGGCAGGAACGACCAGGGCCGGCACGACCTGAACCAGTCCGCTGCCCGCCTGGCGGAACACCCCGATCGCGCAGACCCGGCGGCGGCCGTCGGCCTCCCGGCGAAGATGAACGGCGGTGTGGAGCGCTGCCGCGATCTGGCTGTGGACCGCTGGGCGGGACAGCCCGGCGAGGGCGGCGAGAGCCTCCAGACGGGTGGGCAGCGCACTGGTGTCGTTGGCGTGCACGGTGCTCAACCCGCCCTCGTGACCGGTGTTGAGGGCGACGAGGAGATCGAGCACCTCGGGGCCGCGGACCTCGCCGAGCACCAGCCGGTCCGGGCGCATGCGCAGCGCCTGGCGGACCAGATCGCGCTGGGTCACCTCGCCAGCGCCCTCGATGTTCGGCGAGCGGGCCTCGAGCCGCACCATCCCCGGACGGTCCATGACGAGCTCGGCGGTGTCCTCCACTAGCACGATCCGTTCGTCGGGGCGCACCGCTCCCAGTAGCGCGGCAAGCAGCGTGCTCTTGCCCGAGCCGGTTCCCCCGGTCACCACGATCGCAAGTCGGGCGCTCAGGACTGCGTGCAGCACGGCCGCCACGGCCGGGCTCATTGTTCCGGCGAGCACGAGTTCGTCGAAGGTGAAGGGGCGACGCCGGGTCCGTCGCAGCGACAGGCACGTACCCTGCACCGCAATCGGTGCCAGAACCGCGTGCAACCGGGTTCCGTCGCGCAGTTGCACGTCGGCGAAGGGCATCGCGGCGTCCAGACGCCGCCCGGCCGTCGCGGCGAGACGAACGGCCAGGCGCCGCACCGCTTCCTCGTCCGCGAAAGCGACCGAGGTACGGATGAGCCGGCCCCGGCGTTCCACCCAGACCTCGCCGGGCCCGTTGACCAGGACATCGGTGACGTGTGGATCAGCGAGGAGGGGATCCAGCGGGCCCGCTCCGAGCGGCTTCGCGGGTACGGTCGTCGGTTCCGGTGGTTCCGGTGGTTCGAGCGGTTCCGGCGGGATTGCGAACGGCGGTGAAGATCGTGTGGAGACCGCGGGCCTCGCGGCCGCTCGGGCAGCCGGTGCGGCCGCGTGACCTGTGGCGGGGAATGGGGACCTGCGTCGCTCGCCGAGCCCGGTCATGACCAGGCCTCCGGATCGGGCCACACCCGTGGCCCGAGAACGCCGAGGCGGGTCAGCAGTTCCTCGCTGAGGCGATCGATGGTGTTCCCGCTGGCTGAGCCGCCGTAGCGGTCGCGAGTGGGAACCGGACGGTGCCGTCGGCTGCTGATCACCCCGGCCAGTGGCACGCCGAGCATCGTGGCGATCGCCTCCGGGGTGAGGCGGTCGGATGGGTGCAGCCGGACGACGGCGCGCACATCGGCAGCCTGGCGGATGGCAGCCGAGCAGACACGTTCGGCCGCCACGATCGACGGCAGGTCCGCGGGCGTGACGATCAGCACCGTCTGGCAGGTCCGCAGGGCCACGGTGGTGCCCGCGTCGGTTGCGGTGGCCGCCGGATTCCCTCGGCCGGGGAGATCTAGGATCACCAGGTCGGACGTGCAACGAGCGGTCGCGAGCAGGGTGGCCATCGTCGCCGGGGGAACGGCTGGGCTGACAGCGGGATCCCAGGACACCACGGAGAGGTCACCCCGGCGGGGCAGCAGGCCGGACCAGGCGATCGGCCCGACCGGGCCGTTCCCGTCCATCTGGTCGTGCTGGTCGTGGCGCGCGGGAAACAGCGACGCCAGGCTGGAGGTCTCCCCGCCAGGGAAGGCACCGGACATGGACGGCACGAGGCGGGCGAAGGCGGGGGCGAGCCCACCACCGTGCGGATCCGCGTCGATCAGCATCGTGCGCAGGTCGTGCCTCAGCCCGGCCAGGGCTAGCGAGACGGCCAAGGTGGAGGCTCCCGTCCCGCCGCGGCAGCCGATGATGCCCAGCGTCACCGAATGATGCCGATCGAGCCCGTCGAGATCGCTGAGGAGGTCGACGAGCCAGGGCTCGGCTTCGGGAAGGAAGACCACGTGATCGGCGCCAATGCGCACGGAGGCGTCCCACACCCGGCCGTCGTCGACGTGTCCTCCGACCAGGACGACATGCCGTCGATCGGGCAGCGCGGCCGCGATGCACGGCTCGACCTCGTCCATTCCGACGATGATCATGGGGGCCGACGTCCAGTTGCGGCGCACCGCGCTCATCTCGGTGGCGACCGTCATCGATACACCGGCGGCCGCCGCAAGCCGCAACAGATCGTCAAGCAGGTCCGGAATGGCGGTGACGATGAGCGGGCGTACGACCGGACCGTGGTTCTCCGCGGCGGTCAGCAGGGGCGGCGCAGGGGACATGGCGGCCTCGTTCCCATCGGGGTCGGGGAAGACGTGGTCTCACCATGCGCCGCGACAGGCCCTGTGGATGACCGCCCT
>NZ_CDWRCM010000006.1:4167-5601 GCF_977927585.1 Frankia sp. CcWB2
CCACAGGGCCTGAAGATGTTCTGATGGAGGTTTCGACCGGCCGAGACCCTGCCGAGACCGCAGGCCGGGAACGTGTGGCTGCCGCCTACGTGGCAGGAGGGGCGGCGGCCCACGCAGGGGTCCGTACCGAGTGGTTCATACGGGCAGGTTCGTTGTGGTCCATCCGTGCAGCGGATCCGTCAGGTGCGTCAATCGCGCCGTAAGTGTGGATCAGGTCCGGGCGAGCGCCTCGCAGACGGCGAGGGACTCCCGTGCGGCGAGTTCCAGGGCCTTCGCGCAGTGCCGTACCCAGATGGCCACGCCGTCGGCGCCGCCACCGACATAGGCTGCGGCGGCCTCGCGGTACCCGGCGATGACGTCCCCGGCGATGACGTCCCCGGTGCGGTCCACCCGCAGGATGCTCGCCGGGTTCTGTCCCAGCTTGAGATGCCCCACGTCGGTCGCCGTGAGCGCCTTGGGATCGAGGCCCCGGCCGATCAGGACCAGGCGGGCGGCGGCCCGGGCGATGACCCCGTCGAGGGCGCCGAACGGTCGCAGGGCCAGCAGTTCCCCGTGCACCACGGCGGCCACCACGATCGCCGGCGCGCTCGTGGGCGCGACGAGGAGTCCGGTCAGGCCATCCAGCCGGACCGAGGTCTCCACCGAGTGGGGAGGCGGGCCCAACCGCAACGGGTCGAGGATCTCCCGGGTGCCGGCATCGGCCCGCGGACGACCGAGCTCGTCGTCCGGGACGAAACCCCGGCCCAGCAACACGTGCATGCGGGCCAGGGCCTGTCGCGGTGCCTGCTCCCAGGCCGGAACCAGGATGCCCAGCTCGGCGTAGAGCCGAACCGTGCCGAGGACGACAGGGAACGGATGGCCGGATCCGGCCATGGCGGCGTCGTTCCGCGTACCGCGGTCGGTGACCGCTCCGGCCTCCGACGCGTCCGTCTTCTCCAGACCGGGGAGCACACCTTCGGGCCCGGATCGGGCCAGGTGCGCCCGCAGTTCGTCCAGGCTGATCTCGTATCCCTCGAGGGCGGCGCAGGCGCGGGCGGCCCGCAACGATGCCTCCGCGGTCACCTCGGCGCTCTGGCGGCGCAGAACGCGGTGGCGCAGGAGCGTGTCCACCGCGGATCGGGCGCTGTCCGCCGCTTCGCGCACTCCGGGCAGAGCGGCAACACGGGCGAGTGGATCGGCGGCGAGGACTGTTCCAGACGGGCGGAGACTCACAGCTCGCACGCTACCCGTTCGTGCCATGCGGGCTGGGCCACGCGGGGTCGGACCGCCCGGGCCGTGCGGGCCAAGCGGGAAGACGGTGAGACCCGTAGGAGGAGTCACAGGTCTGAGCCGCGTCGTTGGGCCTCCGGGCGGCTCCGCGCGGGGGAGACTGCGTAGAGGGACCGGGGCGGCGGACCGCGTCACGACGGGGGACGGTCGGCCGGGAGGGTGTTG
>NZ_CDWRCM010000006.1:5952-7412 GCF_977927585.1 Frankia sp. CcWB2
CCCAGGGCGGATGGCCTCCGGTGGGGCTTCCCGGTCCACCGCCGGTTCGGACCCTGTCGGATCAGGGCGCAGGTCGGATCAGGGTGGTAGCGCGAACTGTCCCGCCGTCCAGCACGGGCGGGTCGCCGCCAGAGGGAGGACCAGAAGTGTCGATCGCAGCCGGGAAGGCTCGGGACGGCCGTGAGCCGACGCTGGGTGAGCTGGTGGCCCTGGCCACTCGCGATGTCTCGTTGCTGATTCGTCAGGAGATCAACCTGGCCAAGGCCGAGCTCGCCCAGCAGGCGGTGTCAGCTGTGCTCGGAATCGGTTTTCTGGCGGTGGCGGCCGGCCTCGGGTTCTGCGCTCTGATCGCCGCCACGATCTTTCTGGGGGAGCTGTTCACCTGGGCCGGCATCGAGCGTTTCTGGTCCTATCTGCTGACGGCCGGTCTCTACCTCGTCGTTGCGGGGCTGCTGGCCCTGTTCGCGATGGCGCGGTTCCGCAAGCTCTCCCCGCCCGAGCGGACCATCCAGACCGTGCGCGACGACATCACCTGGCTACGTAATCCCACGACCGCCCCAGTCGGGTCGGCGGGCCCGGTCGGACCGGGAGACGCGGTCGGGTCGGCGGATGCGGCCGCCCACCCGGGCCAGCGCGGGCACTGACACCCTCGCGCTGGGTGCGCGGTGTCCGCCGGTACCCAAGCCTGCCGGCGGTCGGCAGAGGGTCTGGCGACGGAGCCGGCGGCGGACGTTCGAGGGCCGACTGCGGACCCCACGACCGGCCCGTCACGAGCACCGCCGGTCCGGGGCCGATGGCTGGTCTGCCATCCTGGCAGGCGATGGAGGACACCGTTCTCGAGCCCGCCACCGTCCTGGTCGACGGGCCGTGGCGGCACCGTGACGTGTCTGCCAACGGTACCCGGCTGCACGTGGCGGAGTTGGGGAGTGGCCCGCTCGTCCTGCTGCTGCACGGCTTCCCGCAGTTCTGGTGGGCCTGGCGTCACCAACTCACCGCGCTGGCGGCGGCGGGCTACCGCGTCGTCGCGCCGGACCTGCGCGGCTATGGAGCGAGTGACAAGCCGCCTCGGGGCTATGACGCCTTCACTCTCTCCGATGACGTGGCCGGTCTGGTCAGGGCATTGGGGGAACCGGACGCCGCGGTCGTGGGCCACGACTGGGGTGGGCTGCTTGGCTGGACCACCGCGGTTCGTCACCCGATGGTGGTGCGTCGGCTCGCGATCCTGGCCATGCCTCATCCGCTGCGGCTGCGGCACCAGATCGCGGCGGATCCCCGTGGTCAGGGTGCCGCCAGCCGGTACATGCTCGGTTTTCAGCTGCCATGGCGGCCCGAACGGGTCCTGGTGGCCGAGGACGCCGCCCACGTCGCAACGCTGCTACGCGGCTGGGGAGGACCGGGGTATCCGGATGCCGAGGCCGAGCGGCGATATCGATCGGCAATGCGCATTCCCGGGGTGGCGC
>NZ_CDWRCM010000006.1:7934-9528 GCF_977927585.1 Frankia sp. CcWB2
ACAGCTCCCTGGAGTACCACCGGTGGATCTTCCGGTCGTTGTTCCGGCCCGATGGGGCGCGTTTCGGTAGTGTCCTCCGTCGGTCGCTGCGGATGGAGACCCTGCAGATACACGGGGAAATGGACCGTTGTTTCCTGCCGTCCACCGCCCAGGGCGCCGGGCGCTACGTCAGCGGTCCCTACACCTGGCGCCTGCTCGGTGAGATCGGGCACTTCCCGCATGAGGAGGCCCCCGACCTCGTCAACGCCGAACTGGTCGGCTGGCTTCGTCCCTGAGCGTCGCCCGGCCGTCGGTGCGGGAGTACCGGCGGTCAGTTGCACCCCTGCGTGCTCACCTCCGCCGTGGCGATCACCCCGGCGGCGGCAGGCCTGGCCACTTCGGCGGCGCTCAGGACGTAACCGGTATCGCTGTCGTTGACGGCCGCGGCGAACACGACACCCAGGACGTCCCCGCTTTCGGACAACAGGGGTCCACCGGAGTTTCCCGGCAGCACCCGTCCGCGGACCGCGTAGATGTCGCGCAGGACGAGGCCGTGCGAGTAGATGTCCGGGGCCTGGGCGGTCTGATGGTTGCGGACGCGCGCCGCCACAGTGGTGTAGGGCCCGTCCTGGGGATAGCCGGCAATCACTGCGGCATCTTCGGCCGCGGCCGGTGGGTTTATCCGGAACCGCAGCGGCGGCCGTTGCAGGTCCGGCACGCGGAGCACGGCGACGTCCCGGTCGGGGTCGAACAGGACGACCTCGGCCGGCAGGGTGCGCGAGGCCAGCACGATCATCGGACGGTGCACCCCGGCTACGACGTGCGCGTTGGTCATGACGCGTTGCGGGGCGATGACGAACCCGGATCCCTCGACCCGTTTGTCGCAGGACCTGGCGACGCCACGGATCTTCACGATGCTCGCCGCCGCGTTGCGGACCCCGGCAGTCTGGGTGGAAGCGGGATCGGGCGGATCGGCGGCGACGATGCGCCCGCCGCCGAGCCCGGCGAAGACCTCGGGGAAGCCGTTGTTGTCAGCCAGTTGGCGCAGGTCGGCGAATGCACTGCGGACCTCGTTGGGCATCCCGGCGTCCACGGTGGCGAGGATCCGCGATTCCCGGACAGAGCGAGCGAGGGACTCGAAGGGCGACCGATCGACGGCCGTCGCCAGCAGCCAGGCGACAAGAACCACCGATAAGCCGGAGAGCACCGCACCCGCGGCGGCATCGACGGCCCTGCCGGGGCGCCAGGTCACCCGGTTCCGGATGGCGACCCCGACCGCGGTGCCCGCGATCTGCCCGACCAGGGCGAGACCGAGCACGGTCAGGAGACCGACCATGGCGCCGTGGCTCTCCTGACCGATCAGTTCGGCGAAGGGCTTCGCGACCTTGGCACCGAGCACACCGCCGCCGAGGAAGCCGACGAACGACAGCGCGCCCACCAGGAAGCCCTGCCGGTACCCGGAGATCGCGAAGAGCACGGCGAGCAGGAGAAGAACGATGTCCAGGACGTTGAGCACGACGGGCGTCGGTTCGGCTCAGGAGATCTTCAGTGTGGCTGTCATGTTGGGATGCAGAGTGCAGACCACCGGGTAGCTACCCGGTTCCGTCACGGAGAA
>NZ_CDWRCM010000006.1:9867-12587 GCF_977927585.1 Frankia sp. CcWB2
CTCTGTGGCTCTCCCGCGGAGACGATGCGCGTGTGTGCCTCGGGAATCCGCGGAATGACGAAGTTGTGCGGCGGGGACTGCGGCGTGACCGAGAAGTCGACGCGGATCCGCCCCGGCCTGGCCACCAGTTCCATCGCGGAGAAGTGCAGGTTCGGCAGGCCCGTGACGGCGAAGATCTGCAGGCCGCCCGCTCCCTCGGTGGGAGTGAGGGAGGGCCCCGTCGACGCGCCGTCCTTGCCCGAGCCGCCGCAGCCCGCGGCGCCCAGGAACAGACCGAGCGCCAGCCCGAGGGCTACCGTGAGCCGGCCCAGCCGGGGTGTCCGTCCGGTCCAGCCCGCCCGGTCCATCCAGGCCACCCGAGCGGGCGGGCGCTGGATACCACCCGGCCGTCGTGACCGCCCCTGCCGGGGGGAGTGGATGGACGGTCGCGGTCCCGCATGGTCACGGTCCGCGGTGCTGGTCATCAGCTGTGCCTCTCGTCGCAGGGCGATGCCGGTGCCGTCGGCGGGCTGGACTTGTCCAGTGGCGGGGACTTGTCCAGTGGACCGGACTGTAGCGGTGCAGGGGACGGTGCCGGCGGGCGGGACGTCTGCGCGGGCATGACCGGGGTCCCGCTGGTCGTGGCCCGCGCGACTGGGTAGTCGATGAGCTCGGTGTCGTCCCACGGCTGTTCCCACCCGCCGAGACGGAGAAGAACATCGAGGATGCCCGCGGTGAAGCCCCGCACCAGCATGCTGCGGACCCGAAAGGCGGGTCCGGCGAGGCCGGTGCGGTGGCGCAGCATGACCCGGTTGGCCGGGTCGGCCAGCTCCGCGAGTGGCACCCGGGCGACCGACGAGGTCTCGGCGGGATCGACGGGCACGACCGCGCACGGAATACGCCACCAGCCGATCACCGGGGTCACGAGATAACGACTGGCGTGCAGGTAGAGCGGGGAGGCGACGGTGAGCACCTCGACCCCCGCGGGATCGAGCCCTACCTCTTCCTCGGCTTCGCGCAGCGCCGTGTGCACCCGCGACTCGTCCGTCGCGTCGGTGGCGCCACCGGGGAACGCGGGCTGGTTGGCATGGCTGCGCAGCTCGGCCGCCCGTTCGAGCAGGAGGATGTCCGGCCCCTCCGGGCCATCATCGCCGAACAGGATGAGTACGGCGGCCGGTCGAGCATCCGCGCCCGCATGACCCGGATGGGTCCGGCTGGTCACGAGGGCCTGCCCGGCCTTCTCCGCCAGAGTGCGCAGCCAGGCCGGGGGCGGGGGGATGGTGGCCCCGTCGGCGTCGAAGGCGCCGTCGGCGTTGGCTGGCATCTCGTTCATCGCAGGGTTTCGACGTCGTTGCGTGTTCCCCGGACCAGCCGGGCCGCCTCGGCAGGCTCAGTGGGGCCGAGCCCGAAGGACGGGCACAGCCGGGCCAGCCCGCAGGCGCCGCAGGCCGGGCGGCGCGAGTGACAGATCCGTCGCCCATGAAAGATCATGCGATCGGAGGCGATGGTCCAGTCCCGCTGTTCGATGAGCGCCGCCAGGTCCGACTCGACCTTGACGGGGTCGGTCTGAGTGGTCAGCCCAAAGCGGCGGGACAGCCGCCCGACGTGAGTGTCGACGGTGATTCCGGGCAGGTCGAACGCATGCCCCAGCACGACGTTCGCCGTCTTGCGACCGACGCCCGGCAAGGTCATCAGGGCCGCCAGCGACCGTGGAACCTCACCGTCGAAGCGTTCGGTCAGGGCCGCGCCGATGCCGATCAGCGAGTTCGCCTTGGCGCGGAAGAACCCGGTCTGTCGCAGCATGTCCTCGAGTTCGGCGCGGTCCGCGCCCGCATAGTCGGCTGCGGTCCGATAACGGGCGAACACTCCAGGAGTGACCTCGTTGACCTTCTTGTCCGTGCACTGGGCCGACAAGACGGTGGCGACCAGCAGTTCGAGAGCGTTGTCGAAGTGTAACGCGATGTGGGCGTCGGGATGGATATTGCCCAGCAGACGCACTATCCGGCGAGCCCGCCGGGTCTTCGCGAGCGGGGTCTCCGCCGCGGCGTCGACGGTTGCGGGCATGTCTGGCAGCGTATCTGCCGGTCGATCCGCCCGTCCGGCACCGCTGCCGGGTGGTCCGAACGGGCTCCGGCCAGGTGGCCGATGCGCGACACACCCACCCCCGGTCGCATGCGATGGTCGCCGGTCGGCCACCATGGAGAGGTCATGTTTGTCATTGCCGCGGTCACCTTTCCCCTGCTGCTTCTCGGCCTTCTGCTGGCGATGGAACGGGTGGAACGTCCGTTGAATGCCGCCGACACCGGTAAGGGCCTCGAGGGCTTCCTCGACAACGCCCGGCCGGACGAGGTCAGCACCTTCGTCAATCAGGGCCTCCCCGCCGCGTTGGAGCGATACCGGCGGCGTCTGCGCCGACCGCCGCCGGGCAAGCATCGAGCCGCCTGACCGCGCGGGGCTAGGCCGGGCCGATCGGGCCTGTCGGGTCCTGTCGATCGGCCTGTCGGGTCCTGTCGATCGGCCTGTCGGAGCCATCTGGGGGTCCCTGGCCGTGCTCTCTGCCGATAGTCCTGGCATGCTCAGGACCGTGGAGGATCTGCTTGCCCGCGTACCACTGTTCGTAGGGCTGTCCGAGCAGGACCGAATGGCCCTCTCTGACCATCTTGATCGGCAGGAGGTCACCCGTGGGGACGTGCTGTTCCGTGAAGGAGATGTCGGGGACCGGGTCTTCGTCGTCCTGTCCG
>NZ_CDWRCM010000006.1:12697-14536 GCF_977927585.1 Frankia sp. CcWB2
GGTGAAGATAGGACGTCAGTCGGCCGACGGCCGGGAGAACCTGCTGTCCGTGATGGGTCCCGGAGACCTGTTCGGAGAGCTGTCGTTGTTCGACCCCGGCCCCCGCACGGCTACCGCTACGGCAGTCACGGATGCATCGCTGCTGTCGCTGGAACATACCGCGTTGCGTCCCTGGCTGCGATCACGCCCGGAGGCGGGCGCGATGCTCCTACGAGTGCTGGCCCGCCGGTTGCGGCGTACCAATGACAACGTTGCTGACATGGTGTTCACGGATGTGCCGGGGCGAGTGGCGAAAGCCCTCCTCGACTTGGCGGAACGCTTCGGAGAGCCGGCACAGCCCGGCAATGAGGCCGCCGGTGTCCGTGTCGAGCACGGACTCACGCAGGAGGAACTGGCCCAACTGGTGGGCGCATCCCGGGAGACGGTGAACAAGGCGCTCGCCGACTTCGCCACCCGGGGCTGGCTGCGCCTGGACTCCCGCGCGGTCGTGCTGCTCGATCGCGAACGCCTGTCCCGCCGCGCACGCTGAGGCCGGCGACCGGCGACCGGCGAAAAGCTCGGGGTCCCGCCGGGGCCTCGAGCGCCGGTCGACGCGCGCAAGGCCTGGCCACGGGAGGTGACCGCTCCAGCGGGTTATCCGGTCGTCCCGGCCACGCCCGCGGGGGTGGTGGTCGCGCCGCCGGCGGCGTCGGCGGCCCCGCTGACCGGCAGGTTCCCCAGCAGCCGGCGGGTCTGCGGCGCCTCGCTGACAGCCCCCGTGGCGGTCGCGGCCGCCAGGGCCCGCAGATAGGCGGCACGACCGCCTTCCAGATCGCCGTTGGCCACCAACGCGGTGCCGAGCGCGCGGTAACCGAGCACCTGGGCGCGTACGTCCTCGGCACCCACGTTGACCGCGCGCCGGGCCACGATGAGAGCCTGGGCGGGCTGCCCGGCATCCAACAGGATGCCGGCGAGATGGGCGTATGCCTGCCGGCGGGGGAACATCAGGGTTGCCGGTTCGCTTGCCGACAATGCCTCCCGCAACAGCTCGGTCGCCTCATCGAGCCGCCCGCGAGCCCGGGCGATCTGCGCGACCAGTACCTTCGCCCCGAGCTGGGCATGCGGGCGCAACTCCAGCTGCGCGAGGTCCGCCTGCGCGATCTCGGCGGCCTGCCCGGCCTTGTCCACTTCGCCGGCGTCGAGCCAGGTCAGCCCGAGCAGCACCCGGGCCAGCGCGCCGACGACGATGTGCCCGCGGGCGGCCGCCTCGGCACACGCCTGTTCCAGGTACTCTGCCCCGCGGGCCGGTTCGCCGGTGCCACGGGCCGCCAGCCCACGGGCGACCAGGGTCAGCATCGTTCCCCACGCGTCGCCGATGCTGGCGAACAGCTCAGCGGCCCGCTCCGCGTGGGCCTCGGCGGTGGCGATGTCGCCCAGCTCGGCGGCCGCTATCGCGTCGATGGTGAGGCAGACGGCCATCCCCCACTGCTCGCCCACGGAACTGGCCAGCTCGATCAGTTCGCGGGTGAGTTCGCGGGCCCGGGTGAGCTGCCCGGACAGCAGCAGCACCAGCGCCTCCGTGCCCCGGCACCAGCCGAGGCCGCCGGTGTCCTCGAGCCGGTCGAACACCGCGGACGCCTCGCGCAGCGTCCGCTCGGCGCGGGGGTAGTCCCCCCGGGTGGTGGCGCTCCAGGCCAGGTGCTGTAACGCCCAACCGACCCCGCGGGGGTCGTCGACCTGGCGGGCGATCGCGAGGGCCTCGCGGTATCGCTCCTCCGCCGCGTCGATGCGGCCAGCGTTGTATTCGAGCATGCCCAGCCGGCGCAACGCGGCGGCCTCCGCGTGGTCGTCACCGGCCTG
>NZ_CDWRCM010000006.1:15056-25334 GCF_977927585.1 Frankia sp. CcWB2
GCGCCGATTCCAGGGCGGTGAGCAGGCACTGCGCCGCCTCTTCGGCGCGTCCCTGCTTCTGGCGCAGCTCGCCGAGCACGGAGAAGGCGGCGGCCCGTCGGGCGGGTGCGTTGGCCCGTAGCGTGGGGCGTAGCGTGCGTTCGGCCTCGTCGAGTTGGCGCAGCGCGACCAGGGCCTCAGCGTGCAGCACGCGGGCGGCATTGTCCTCATCCGGGTCGATGATGCCGCGGCCCAGACGGCGCGCGTTGGCCAGCAGGTCGGCGGCGGCCCGATGATCGTCTCGGGCCAGCGCCTCGCGCGCCAGCCGGACATGTGCGTGGAACCCGGACATCCGGGACGACCAGGCCGGATCGGTGGCGGGAAGGTTCATCGATGCGGCCAGGTCATAGGCCCGCAGGGCGTGGTTCGCGACAAAGGTGGAGACGGCCCGCGAGCTGCCGACCATCGCCGTCACCCCCCAGCGCGCCGCCGTGGCGTGCCGGCGGGCCCGCTCGACCTTGGGCAGCCCGGCGTAGGCGGCGTCGCGGGCCATGGGATGGACGAACCGCCACCTCGTCTCCGTCGCCCGGGGCGGCCGGGCGAGCTGGCGCTCGGTCAGTACCCGCAGCGCGCGGGTGACCTCCTCGGCGGGCCGTTCGTCGACCACCGGCAGCGCCTCGGCTGGAAACCGCGGGCCGAGCACCGCCGCCGCGCGCAGCACCGCCTTGGCCACCGGGTCGAGATCGTCGATGCGGGCGGCCAGCACCGACTGCACCCCGGCGGGAAGAGTCGCCTCCGTCAGGGAGCCCTCGAGGACCCAACCCGGCCACTCCCCATTGGTTGTCTCGGCCGACTGGTGCAGCATTCCGCGGTCGATCAGCAGGTTGAGCAGCTCCACCAGGAAGAAGGGGTTGCCATGCACCCGGGAGAGCAGATCGGCCCGGCCGCGGGGCTCCAGCTGCACCCCGCCGAGATGATCCTGCAACAGGCGGCTGGAGGCCTCGAGGCTCAGCGGCTGCAGGGCGATGCGATGGATGTGGGGCAGCTCGGCGAGCCGTGGACCCGTCCGGTCCAGCAGCACAAGCAGAACCGGTCCGGACAACGCCGAGGCCAGCCGGCTCATCGCGTCGCTGAGCTGGCTGGTCGCCCATTCCAGATCGTCGATCATGACCAGGATGGGCCCGGAGGACGCGAGCGCGCCGAGGAGCAGGGCGACCGCGTCCACCGTCGCGTCGACGGACCGCTGTTCGGCCTCCGCGATGTGCGAGGCCCGGGCCGCCGGATCCCCCGGAGCCGCCGCGGTGGCGACGGCGGACCGCCGGTCGAGCGGAACGCCGAGCAGCAGCAGCAGTCGGTCGGCGATGCCGGGTGGCAGCCGGGCACCGCTGTGCGGATGCGCCAGCCCCGCCACAGTTCGCCGGACGCGGTCGGCCACCCGGTCGAGGGAGTCGCCGTCGGTCACCCCGCACGCGTTGCGAACGACGTCGACCAGGGGCGCCAGCCCGTGGCCGTCACCGTGCCGGACCGTCCGTCCCCAGAGCACCGTCGTGCCGGGGGTCCGCTCCGCCCGACAGGCGAGTTCGACGGCCAACCGGGTCTTGCCGATCCCGGCCTCCCCGGTGATCAGCGCCACCTCGGGTGACCGGTTGGTGACGACCAGGTCGAACAGATCGGTCAGCGAGGCGAGCTCGGCGTCCCGGCCGAGGAACATGGCGTCGTCGGCGAGTCCGGGGCGGGCGACGTTCGACGGGCGCAGGCTCACCAGCTCATAGGCTGGGACGGGCTCCCGCTTGCCCTTGAGGACCAGGTCGGGCAGCTCTCGCCAGGTGGCCACGGACCGGGTGGCGAGCGCGGTCTCCCGGCCGGTGTAGACGGTGCCGATCGTGGCCGCGGCCGACAACCGGGCTGCGGTGTTCACGGTATCGCCGATCACGGTGTAGGAGAGTGCGGCCTGCACCCCCGCGAGGACCTCGCCGGTGTTGACGCCCACCCGCAGGCCGAGCCGGCCGTCATCGTCACCCCCCGTGGAGGTGAGCACCAGCCGACGAACGGTCTCCTGCATCGCGGCGGCGGCCCGAACGGCACGTTCAGGGTCATCCTCATGGGCGGTGGGGGCCCCGAAGACGGCCATGATGCCGTCGCCGGTAAGGTTGTCGACGCGGCCGCCGACCTCGTCGATCTCGTGGGCGAGGGCGGCGAGGACCCGATCGGTCATCTCCCCGACGCGTTCCGGATCGCGATCCTCCGCCCAGGCGGTGAAGTCGGACAGATCACCGAACAGAACGGTGACGACCCGGCGCTCGGAAGCATCTACCGCGGGACTCTCGACCGAGGTGAACTCCAAGCCGCAGTGGTAGCAGAATCGTCCGCCCGGAACGGCCGCGGAGCTGCACCGGGGGCACCGCAGCGGGCCCGTGTGCGGAGCTGTGATCACCATGGGTGGGGCCTCCCGTCCGGGTGGCCGGTGGGTGGGGGGCCGGACCGGTCGCCCGGTTTCCGGCTGGTCGAAATCGTCATCCTGCGCACGGGCGGTTCCCTCCGTGCCAGAGTTTAGTGGCCTGGGTCTCCTTCCCCGAATCCCGTCCTGTCGGATGACCGACCGCAGCCGCGTCGATGCTGCTGCGATACCGCTGCGTGGTGCGATACCACCGCGTGGTATCGATCCGATATCTCTCGGTGGTGTCCCGATATCTCTCGGTGGTGTGAGGCGGCCGTCCGGCTACCGCTGCCACGGACGTGCCGCTCGCCATCGGCCTTCCGGCTGGCCGGCTGGCCGGCTGGGCTGATCAGGCGCCGTCGGGGTGCTCCCGCAGGTAGGTCAGCTGGGCGCGGACCGACAGTTCCGCCGCGAACCACAGGGCGCGGTCGACGTCCGCGTAGACCCGGCGGACCACGTCGGCCGCATCCGCCTCCGCGGCGTCGACCCCGGCGTCCACCAGAGCACGCCGCACCTGGTCGAGTCGGCTGTGGCGGTGAGCCAGATATCGCTCGGCCGCGTGGCCGGCCGCGGGCAGTTCGGGGCCGTGGCCGGGCAGCACGGTGGTCTCGCCGAGTTCCCGCAGCAGCCGCAGGCTGTCCAGGTAGTCGCCGAGACGGCCGTCCGGGTGGGCGACCACGGTACTGCCACGCCCGAGAATCGTGTCTCCGGTCAGCACCGCCGGACCGGGCAGGAGGCCACCGGAGGCCGGGCCCGGCTCCGGCCGGTCCCGGTAATCCGCGGGGTGCTCGTCTCCGCCGGGCGGCCCGTCTTCCCCGAGTGGTTTGTCTTCCCCGAGTAGAAAGAACGACAACGAGTCGGCGGTGTGCCCCGGAGTGGGGAGGACCCGGAGCTCGATGCCGGCCGTGGCGATCACATCGCCGGCGGTGAGCCCCTCCGATCCCAGCCGGAAGACGGGGTCGAGCGCCCGGACCGGGGCGCCGGTGAGATCGTGCAACGTGGCCGCGCCGGCACTGTGGTCGACATGGCCGTGGGTCAGCAGAATCAGGTCGACGCGGCCGGCCGCCGCGACCGCCGCCAGATGTCCGGCGTGGTCCGGGCCGGGGTCCACGACCACACACCTCTCCTCGCCGGCGGCGCGCAGGATCCAGGTGTTGGTGCCGTCGAGCGTCATCGGGCCCGGATTCGGAGCGAGAAGCACGGCGGCCAGGGGAGTGATCTGTCGAGGCGCGGCCATGGCTACTGCTGCGCCCGGTCGGCGGGGCCCGCGTCCCGCAGATCGTCGTGGTTTCCCGGGTCGTCGTATGCCTCGTCATGCGGCAGCAGGAGGCGCGCTTCGCCGCCGCTGACCAGAATCCTCGGCATGATCGGCGACAGGTCGCGGGCGTGGGCGGCGGCCAGCACCGCCGCGACGTCGTCGTATTCGGACAGTTCGGCGAGGGTGAACGCGGTGGGTGGCAGCATGTCCATCGTCCCGGCTGTATGGCGTTCGAGGGCGTCCGCGGGGCGTATCCACTGCATCCGGTCCGCCTCGCTGGAGGGCTGGCCGGGATGCTGGCCCGTGGGAAGCGCCGCGACGAAGAACCTGGTGTCGTACCGTTGCGGCTCGGTCTCGGGAGTCACCCATCTGGCCCAGGGGGCGAGGAGATCGGCCCGCAGCACGAGGGAGTATTTGCGGAGCAGGGCGCTCAGGCCGAGCTCGTGCCGTTCCAGTGCGAGGCGCTCGGCGGCCCGCAGCTGATCGCTGAGCGCCTCCGGGCCGCCGCCGAGCCGGCCGTCCTCGCCCGCCACCGCGCCGGCCAGCAGGATCCCGCATTCCTCGAAGGTCTCCCGCACGGCGGCACAGACGAGCGCGCGGGCGAGTGCGGGATCAGCGTCGAGCGCGTGCATGACCTCGGCGACCGATGGACCCGCCCAGGGCACGTCCGGCCCCATATCGGCCGGATCTACTCGTCCACCTGGGAATGCGTACATCCCACCGGCGAACGCCATGGTCGCTGCCCGGCGCAGCAGGTATGCCTCGATCCCCTGGTTACCCGGCGCGTCGCGCAGCAGCACGACCGTCGAGGCATCGCGCACCGCCGCGGGTGGCGCGGGCGGATGGCGCGCCGTCACCTCGTCGCGGCGGCCTCCGTCGGCCGGGGACCAGCGCAGCCGAGCGATCAGGGCAGCCTTGTGGTCAACCATTGCCCAGATGCTAGAGCCGTTGGTGCCGAGGCGGGGTTTGTTTGTCCCGGCGGCCGCGGCGCGCCGCCGCGATCCCGAGGCCGGCACCGGCGGGACCGCCTACTACCCCCCCGAGCACCAGTTCGATCTCGACCGGTGCGCCCAGCGGCAGCGCCGAGACACCGACGGCCGAGCGGGCATGCTGACCGGCCTCGCCGAAGACCGCCGCGAGCAGTTCACTCGCCCCGTTGACGACCGTTGGCTGGCCGGTGAAGCCGGGGGCGCTCGCGACGAATCCAACCACCTTGATGATCCGGGTGATCCCGTCGAGTCCGTCGGCCACCGACGCCGCTGCCGCCAGCGCGTTGAGCGCGGCCGTCCGGGCGAGCTCCGCGGCCTGCTCGACGGTCACCTCGGCGCCCGCGCCCACCAGGCCGGTGTGGGCCAGCCGGCCGTCCACCAGCGGGAGCTGACCGGCCGTCCAGATCAGGCCGCCCGCCCGGACCGCGGGAAGGTAGGCGCCGGCCGGGGTCGGGACCGGCGGCAGCGTCAGGCCCAGCGCCGCCAGGCGTTCGCTCGGTGCGGCCATGTCAGGACTGGCTCTTGGGACGCTTGAAGTAGGCGACGAGGCTCTCGGGGTTGGGACCGGGAACGATCTGGACCAGCTCCCAGCCGTCCTCACCCCAGTTGTCGAGAATCTGCTTGGTGGCGTGGATCAGCACCGGCGCCGTCACGTACTCCCACTTCGTCTGCATGACACCGGACCTTAGAGCATCGCGCCGACGGTTCCGGACACCCGTGTCACCGGGCCCGAGCCTTCGCCGCCACATCGTCCCGGTCACCTCTCCCCACATCCCCTACCTTGGCTCGCCCCGCGGTGCGCCGCGGGTTTTCTCCCGGCTCACCACCGTGGTGGGGACCGTGCACGCGGGTACGGTCAAGCCTGTGAACGGCGAGAACACCGTGACCGACAGCGAGAACGCTGTGATCGACAGTGAGAACACCGTGACCAAGGAAGTGAGTAGCGAGGTGGCCGGTCCATGGGACCGGCGGTTGCACATCGTTACCGGCAAGGGCGGTACCGGCAAGACGACCGTGGCCGGCGCGCTGGCCGTGGCGCTTGCGACCGATGGTCGTCGAGTCCTGCTCACCGAGGTCGAGGGCCGGCAGCAGATCGCGCAGCTGTTCGACACCCCTCCGTTGCCCTACCGGGAGCGCAAGGTGGCCAGCGCTCCCGGCGGCGGGGAGGTGTTCGCGTTGGCGATCGACGCGGACGAGGCCCTGCTGGAGTATCTAGAGATGTTCTACAACCTGCGGCGGGCCGGGATGGCCCTGGGCAGGATCGGCGCGGTGGATTTCGCCACGACCGTCGCTCCCGGGGTTCGCGACGTGCTGCTCACCGGCAAGGTCAAGGAGGCGGTCAACCGGCCCGACGCCACCCGGCCGGGAGGGCTGGCCTACGACGCGGTGGTGCTCGACGCGCCGCCCACTGGTCGGATCACCCGGTTTCTCAACGTCACCGCGGAGGTGGCGGGGCTGGCCAAGGTCGGGCCGATCCGGGCCCAGGCCGACAGCGTGATGGCCGTGCTGGCGCCCGATCGGGCCGCCGTGCATCTGGTCACCCTCCTCGAGGAGATGCCGGTGCAGGAGACGGTGGACGGCGTGGCCGAGCTGACCCGTGCTGGTCTGCCGCTCGGCGGTGTGGTGGTCAACATGACCCGCCCGCCCCTGCTGCGCGCGAAGGAGTCCCGCCTAGCCCGGCGCGGGGAGCTGGACCGGGAGGAGATTGCCGCCGGGATCAAGGAGGCTGGGATGGAGCCCACCCCTGAGCTGGTCGAGGCGCTGGCCTGGGAGGCGGCCCAGCACGCCGATCGCGTCGCGCTGGAGGCGGCTGAGCGTGCGGAGATCGCCGGGCTCGGCCGCCCCGTGTATGAGGTGCCGCTGGTCGCGGACGGCGTCGACCTCGGCACTGTCTACCGGTTCGCGGAGATGCTGCGGGCGCAGCAGATGGTGGCATGAGCTCCGCGTGCCCGACGCCCGGTGCACCACGGCGGGAACCCGGGGCGCCGTCCGCCGGGCCGTCCGCGGGGCGGCGAAGGCCGGCAGCGGGGAGCGTCCGGCAGTCGGCGGCGCGTCGCGGCGGGCCGGGAACGCGCCGGACGCGTCCGCATCCGGCCGGCGTGCCACTGCTCGACGTCGACGCGATGCTCGACACGGAACGAATCGTGGTCTGCTGTGGCTCGGGTGGGGTCGGCAAGACGACCATGGCCGCGGCGCTCGCGCTGCGGGCGGCCGAGCGCGGGCGCAACGTCGTCGTCCTGACGATCGACCCGGCGCGGCGACTCGCCCAGGCCCTAGGCCTGACCGCGCTCGACAACACCCCACGCGAGGTGGCCGGTGCCGCCGGTGGTCGCCTCGACGCGATGATGCTGGACATGAAGCGGACGTTCGACGAGATCGTCCTGGCGCACAGCACCCCCGAGCGGGCCGAGGCCCTCCTTGCCAACCCCTTCTACCAGTCGCTGTCGTCCTCCTTCGCCGGCACCCAGGAATACATGGCGATGGAGAAGCTCGGCCAGCTCGACGCCACCGGCACGTGGGATCTGATCGTGGTCGACACGCCCCCGACCCGGTCGGCACTGGACTTCCTCGATGCTCCGACGAGGCTCGGGGCCTTCCTCGACGGAAGGCTGCTACGACTGTTGCTCGCGCCGGCGAAGGCCGGCGGGCGGGCGTACGTGAAGGTGCTCGGCGCCGGCCTCGGCATGTTCACTCGAGTCCTCACCAAGGTGCTCGGCGCCCAACTGCTGACCGACGTCAGCCAGTTCGTGGCGGCACTGGAGACGATGTTCGGTGGCTTCCGGGCGAGGGCGGAGGAGACCTACCGCCTGCTCGGCGATCCCGGCACCTCGTTCATCGTGGTCGCCGCGCCCGAGGCCGCGGCGCTACGGGAGGCGTCCTACTTCGTCGATCGGCTCGACGCGGAGGGGATGCCCCTCGCCGGACTGGTCGTGAACCGGATGCACCACAGCGATGCCGAGGCGCTCAACGTCGAGCGCAGCCTCGCCGCCGCCGAGAACCTCGAGGAGCACGGGGAGCATCCGCTTGCCGCCGCGGTGCTGCGCATCCACGCCGATCGGGTCCGGCTAGCGAGCCGGGAGGCGCGGCTGCGGGAGCGGTTCACCAGCGCCCATCCCGACACCCCGATGGTGGAGGTGGAGGCGTTGTCGGAAGACGTGCACGATCTCGTCGGACTGCGGGAGATCGGCGATGCGCTCGCGCGTGACGAACGGCTGGATCGGACCGCTTGATCAGCTTGATCATCCTGATCGGCGAGCCCCGGTTCATCCGGGCGAGAGAACGCGGTTGACAGCGGATGTGTGTGATCCCGGACCGGGACGACGTTGTCCTCGGGCGGGAATAGCCGGCGAAGGATCCGATCGGCCTTGGGGGACTGGTCGGACCACCGCTGAATCAGCCGGCGGAGGCCGATCTGTGATCGGCCTGGGCGTCCGTGAGCAGCTTCCGCCAGGACGTGACGTCCGGGCGGCGACGTAGCAGCGCGCGACGCTCCCGTTCGGTCATGCCCCCCCAGACGCCGAACTCGACGTGGTTGTCGAGAGCGTCCGCGAGGCACTCGGTGCGGACGGCGCAGCCGAAGCACCGGGTCTTCACCCGGTTCTGGGCGGCGCCCTGGACGAACAGCTCATCCGGGTCGAGGTCGCGACAGGCGGCGTGGGCCGTCCAGTCGCCGTCGACGGTGGAACCCACGAGATGGGTCGTGTTGGCACGGCGTGGCGTGCTGACGGTGGGGGTCAGGCTTCTGGTCATGCCACCTGCCTTTCTTCTCGAGTCCGGGTCAGGGGCCCGTGCGGGTGGTGACGTGGCGTTGCCCCGAAACCGTACGGAGTGGCGTGGCCACGGCACAGACCCCACACGGGTGGTTGTCCAAATGACTAGTCCGGGCCATTGATCCGGATCGCCATGGTAGTGCTGTCTGTGACTTCCGCATGTCTGTTGCGTGACAATGAGGTATCGGCTCGGAGGTGGTGCGGGTTCTTCATCGCTTCGTTTCCGTTTTGACGAGATTGCCCCACTGTGGGACAGAAATCACGATGACGCCTAAAAGTAGAGGTGTGGAGCGTGGACGGCGGGGCAGCCGGTGCGGAGGTTGTCACGGTCCTCCGGGGCGCGCCCGGGACCGGCAGGGTCGCCGGCCGGGGCTGGAACTGCGACGTCCCAGCTCACGGCATTATCGGCTGCGATGGGCCGCCGCCTTGCGGTGTTCGTGGAAATCGGGGCGGCGGGGGTGGCGCTTGTTGATCGAATGTTGGCCCGTATGCTCCGACGGGTGGCCCAGCCTGGCTGGACGGAGGTCCCTGGATGACCGCGCCCCCTGGGCACCCCACGCCCGGTCGTGGGCGGTTCGAGGATTCCGCCCGCGATCGTGTACCGGGGCGCCGGTACGAGCCTGACGAACTCCGCTTCGGCGACGTCGACCAGCCCGCGCCTCGTCCCATCGCATCATCGGCCCGCCGGCTGGGGTTCGTGGCCACGCGGCTGCTCGGCGCCGGTGTGATCAGCGTGGTGGCGGGCGTGCTCGTCGGCATGCTGGCCCTGCCGGTGGTGGGGGCGGCCGGACTGACCGTCAAGGGCGGCACGGACGACTTCCTCGACCTGCCGGCCAACCTGGCTGTCCCCCCGCTGGCCCAGGCGTCGCGCGTCCTCGACGCGCGGGGGAACGTCCTCGCCGTGCTGCGCGGGGAGCAGGACCGCGAGGTCGTGTCCCTGGGCCGCGTTCCGCCGGTGATGCGTCAGGCGATCATCGACATCGAGGATTCCCGGTTCTACGAGCACGACGGGCTGGATTACAAGAGTCTCGTCCGGGCGTATCTCACCAACCGGGAGAACGGCGAGGTCACCCAGGGCGGCTCGACCCTGACCCAGCAGTACGTCAAGAACGTTCTTCTGATGTCCGCGACGACGGCCGAGGCGAAGGAGGCCGCGACCGAGCAGACCGTCCAGCGCAAGCTTCGGGAAGCGCGTTATGCGCTGTACCTCGAAGCCCATCTGAGTAAGGACGAGATCCTCGAGCGTTATCTCAACATCGCCTACTTCGGCGATGGCGCGTACGGCGTCCAGGTAGCCGCGCAGCACTACTTCAACGTCGACGTCGACAAGCTCACCCTGCCGCAGGCGGCGCTGCTGGCCGGCCTGGTGAAAAACCCGACCGCCTTCAACCCGGTGATGCATCCGCAGGCGGCGCGGGAACGGCGCAACGTGGTCCTCGACCGCATGTTCGAACTTCATCACATCGACGCGGCGGCCTTTCACCAGGCGCACGACGGCGAGGTGGTGCTCAACCGGCCGCCCCACTCGGCCGATCCCTGCGCCGACTCGGTCGCGCCGTTCTTCTGCGCCCTCGTGCGCCAGCGGCTGCTGAACGACAGATCCTTCGCCCCGACGGAGGAGGACGCGCGCAGACTGCTGTTCGAGGGCGGCCTCACGATCAGAACGACGCTGGACCCGGTGGCGCAACAGGCGGCGCAGTCGGCCGCGACCGAGGTCATCCCGATCGGGAACCGGGTGGCGGCGAGCGTCGCGATGGTGCAGCCGAACACCGGCCAGGTGCTCGCCCTGGCGATCAACCGGGTCTACGGCCCGGCGGCGGACGGACAGCCCGCCGCTCTGTCCAC
>NZ_CDWRCM010000006.1:25631-28687 GCF_977927585.1 Frankia sp. CcWB2
CAAGGTGTTCACTCTGATCTCCGCGCTCGAATCGGGACTACCGCTTTCCACGACGCTGCACGCCCCCCTCTGCTACCACTCGAACGTCTTCCCGAACCCGGATCCCCAGGGCAAGAACTGCTACGGCAACGCCGACTCCAGCGAGGACGGTTTCTACTCGTTGACGACCGCCACCTGGTCATCGGTCAACACCTACTACATCCAGCTCGCCGAGAAGCTGGGCGTGCTGAAGACGGCCGAGGTGGCCCGTCGCATGGGCGTCACCTCGTGCCGGATCCGGCAGCACAACAACAACGATCCCGAATGCAGGGGGGTGGACGGGATCGGCCGGGTTGACGGCTCCTCCACCCTCGGATCCAACGAGATCAGCACCCTCGATCTGGCGACCGCCTACGCGACGTTGGCCGCGCGGGGCAGGAAGTGCGACGCGCGGACCGTGCTCGCGATCACCCAGCGGGTGGGCGGGACGGACCGGCCGCTTCCCTTCGACACCGGCGCTCCCTGCCAGCAGGTGCTCGACCCGAAGATTGCGGACAAGGTCAGCGCCGTGCTGCAGGGGGTCATCAACCACGGGACGGCCAGCGGGAACGGGCAGATCGGCCGGCCGGCCGCCGGCAAGACCGGCACCGCGGAGGGGTTCAGCACCGCCTCCTTCGCGGGTTACATCCCCCAGCTCGCCGCGGCCGTGACCCTCGCGGACCCGCGCGGACCGACGTCGCATCCCCTGATCAATGTGAAGGGTCGCAACGTCTTCGGTGGCGGATATCCCGCCCAGGTGTGGTCCCGCACGATGATCCGGACGATCGCCGGCCTCGGGCTACCGGTCGAACCGCTGCCGACCCCGGACAACACCCAGCCCAAGGTGCCGACGAAGGTACTGCCGGACGTGGTCGGGCAGCCGCAGCAGGTCGCCGAGCAGACGCTCGTCCAGCTGGGCTTCCATGTCAGGTCGCAGCCGGTCCCGCATCCGGCGCCTCCCGGCACCGTCGTGGCGATGTCGCCCGCCCCAGGCAGTGAGGTCTCGCTCAACACCGAGGTCACCCTGCAGATCTCCGGGGGGCTGACCGGCACGGCCGTCCTGCCGGGTGGATCGGCGCTACCCGGCTTCGGAACGCTCGCCCAGCCGAATGACGGCCGACCGGCCGGGGGCGGCCAGCCGGGCACGGACCTGCGTCGGCAGCTGAACGCTTCAGGCGGCTCGGGGCCGTTGGCCCGGGAGGACGCAGGGGTGGCCGGGGCCAGGGCGAGAGCCGGCTGCGCTGACCGGCTCACGCGGGCCGCGCGGCTCGCTCAGCCGCCCGCCAACCGGGCCTTCACGAGTGCGGCGACCCGGCCGCCGTCGGCCCGGCCGGCGACCGCGGCCTGCACGGGCTTCATGGCGGGACCGATCGCTCGTGGACCGCTGACATCCAGACCCGCGAGTACCTGGTCGATGATCGTGGCCAGTTCGTCGTCGCCGAGCTGCTTCGGCAGATATTCCTCGATCACCTCGCCCTCGGCCCGCTCGCGGTCCGCCTGGTCGCCGCGACCGGCCGCGGTGTAGGCGTCGGCCGCCTCCCGGCGCTTCTTCACCTCGCGGGTCAGGACCTTCGAAACCTCCGTGTCGTCGAGGACCCGCGCGGAGCTGCCGGCCACCTCCGCATCCTTCACCGCGGCCAGGGCCAGCCGCAGGGTGGACGTCCGCAGCTCGTCACGGGACTTCATCGCGACGGTCAGATCGGCGCGCAGACGTTCCTTGAGGGTGCTCATAACCACCGGAGCCTATGGTCTGCGGGCACGGTGGTCACGCCGGTTCCGTCGGCGGGGCGCCCGGTGGCGTGCGGCGCGGTGGCGCGCGGAACCGGGCCGGGTGGCGGCAGGTCACCGTCCGCGGTGGGTGAGACTGGGACGATGAACGCGCGTCACACAGCGGCGAGGACTCTCGTGGGTGTCGCGGCCGCGGGGGCGCTCGTGTCGGCCTACGGCGGGTTGTACGAGCGCACGGCGTACACCCTGCGGAGGGTGCGGATCCCGGTGCTGCCGGCCGGCGCGCGCCCCCTGCGCGTGCTGCACATCTCCGACCTGCACGTCGCCCCCCGTCAGCACGGCAAGCTCGCCTGGTTGGGGGACTTGGCCCGGCTCGTCCCCGACCTGGTCGCCCTGACTGGTGACGTGCTGTCCGCGGCCGACGCCCGGGATCCCCTGCTCGCCGCGCTGGAGCCGCTCTACTCGTTCCCCGGGGTCTTCGTACCGCGGGGAACAACGACTACTTCGTCCCGGCCCTGAAGAGCCCGCACCGCTACCTCCGGCGGGGCGACGAGGCCGAGCCCAAGGGCGCTCCGCTGAACTGGGCGGCCTTCGCCGGTGGTCTCGCCGCCGCCAGCGGGTGGACCGAGCTGACCAACGTGCGGGCGGTCATCGAGGTCGACGGTCGCCGGATCGACCTGCGTGGCGTGGACGACGCCCGGCTGCGCCGCGACCGGCTCGCGGTCGTGACCGGCCCCCCGGAGCCCGGCGTCGAGCTCGCGTTGGGACTGTCCCACACACCGGAACCGCGGG
Organism: Frankia sp. CcWB2; assembly: GCF_977927585.1. Taxonomy (NCBI): domain Bacteria; kingdom Bacillati; phylum Actinomycetota; class Actinomycetes; order Frankiales; family Frankiaceae; genus Frankia; species Frankia sp. CcWB2. Next base: position 28,170 of record NZ_CDWRCM010000006.1, read on the forward strand.
TCCTCGACGCGTTCACGGCGGACGGGGTGGGGCTCACCCTTTCGGGGCACACGCACGGGGGCCAGATCCGGCTGCCCCGAGTCGGGGCGCTCGTGACCAACTGCGGGCTGGACCGGGCTCGGGTTCGCGGACTGTCCCGTCACGAGGTCGACGGGCGGTCGTCCTGGCTGCACGTGTCGCCCGGGCTGGGCACGTCCCCGTTCGCGCCGCTGCGCCTCGGCTGCCGGCCGGAGGCGACCCTGCTCACCCTGGTGCCGGCCGGGGTGCCGGCCGGCGACCCCACCCCGTCGGACCACTGAGCCCGTCGGGTATGCTTCATCTCGGTCACGGGGTGTGGCGCAGCTTGGTAGCGCGCTTCGTTCGGGACGAAGAGGTCGTGGGTTCGAATCCCGCCACCCCGACCAGATGACGCGTCGCACCCCGTCTCCCCGGCAGGGAGGCGGGGTTCCTGCCGCCCAGGGGGGGATCGGCCGCTTCTGAGCGTCCTACCCGATTACCCGTCCACCCCACGGCCGCTC
>NZ_CDWRCM010000006.1:28795-29813 GCF_977927585.1 Frankia sp. CcWB2
CCCTTACCCGCACATCCTCCTCGGCCGCGAGCACTGAGCCGGCAGCTAGGCGCCGGCAGGGCACCGATCGGCCTGCCGTCTTCGGCCGATTGCTGCCCTGCCGCGTTGCGCGGCTTGCATTCGCCGAAATCCCCCCCCCAGACGGTGGACGCAACCAGTCCGATCAGGCCACTCAGGATAGGGATCAGTGCAGTCGACCGTAATAACGACGGCCTTCCGGGTAAGAACATCGCAACAGTTCTCCTCTGCGGTATCGGATCCGTCGCGCCGCTCACCGTCGGTGGCCTCGCTTCGAGCATATCCAGTATTCTCCTGCCGGGCTCCGGCGAAGTCGTCTGTCGGTAATCCAGATTCGTGATCGCGTGGAGCGGTTGTTCGGGTCGGCGGGAGTGGTGACGTAGTCCTTGGGTGATCTTGGTGGTGCCGGCCGGGCGCGGGATACTGATCCATCGCCGCCGTCTCGTCCCCACCGCCGGCGTCCACGCACTGCCGGGCCCGACCTCCGGCCGCCCCCGGAGCCTAATGGCGGTTGATCACGACGGCGGTCGTCGGTGGGCCGCCGGCGAAAGGTGCTGCGGGTACGGTCCGCCGTCGGCGGATCTCCCGGACGCGCCCGTCGTGCGACGTGCCCGGGAGCCGGGTGCTCTACCGTGTACCGGAGGGGTCATAGGCTCATGATCGATCATTGGCCCGCCTACGTTAAGATCGCACCATGGAAAAGGGGAAGCGGGAGACAGTGACGAGATACCGCCGAGTGGTCGTCAAACTGAGCGGTCGCGCGATCGCCGGTTCCGCCGAATTCGGCTTCGATTCCAACGCGCTGGAGCACCTCGCCCGAGAAATCATCGCCGTCCGCCAGTCCGGCGTGGAGGTGGCGATCGTCGTCGGCGGTGGGAACCTCTTCCGTGGTAACCAGTCGGGCCGGTGGGGTATTGACCGGGTCGAAGCCGACAATATCGGCATGTTGAGTACGGTCATCAACAGTCTGTTGCTCCGGGGGAAGCTCACCGCGCTGGGT
>NZ_CDWRCM010000006.1:30346-40678 GCF_977927585.1 Frankia sp. CcWB2
GAGGACAACCTGCGGGTGATGACGGCGGTTCCCGTTCCGGCGGTGGCCGAGCCCTACATCCGGCTGCGAGCGGTGCACCTGCTGGAGAAGGGGGCGACGGTCATCCTCGCCTGCGGCAACGGCCAGCCCTTCCTCACTACCGACTACCCGGCGGTGCAGCGGGCGCTGGAGCTCAATGCCGACGCGGTGCTGGCCGCCAAGGACGGCGTGGACGGCGTCTACGACAGCGATCCGAAGATCAATCCAGGGGCCAGGCTCTTCTCGCACCTCAGTTATGACGAGGTGATCAGCCGCGGGCTCCGGGTGATGGATCAGTCGGCCTTCATCTTGGCCCGTGACTTCGATATGCCGCTGCATATCTTCGATATCGAGCAGCGGGGCGCGATGACGGCGATCTGCCGTGGTGAGCACCGGGGGACGGTCATCTCCTCTTCGCCGGAGAAGTCCGAAGAGTTCGGGAACGAGGTGCTGGCCAGCCCCGCCGAATCGACGGCCTGATCCCAAAATCGACGGCCTGATCCCGAGGCGCCGGCCACACAATCGATCTCGACGTCGGTCCCGATCTGCCCCCGAGGGGCAGGTCGAGGGAGATCGAATCCGCTTCTCGAAGGACGGGCGCGGTTTGTCTGCACGGCGGCGGACTCACCGCGGGACGCATTACGCCCGTTTCGTGGACGAAGACGACGACTCCTAACCCGGTCCCATAATTCAAGCTTCGTGAAGATACGTTCGTGAAGATACGACTGACCTAGGTTTCCACGGTCGCCGCCGACAGGTCCCCGTCCGCCTGCGCGGCTGATCGTCTCTGTTCCGGACGGCCACCACGCCAGGGATCTTGGACGTCAGTAGGAGCGGGCGATCAGGCAGACGAGGTCGTCGGCGTCGCTGCCGGCCTCGGGGATCCCGCCGTCCGGTGTCTGGAGGCACCGCACGGTGAGCGATTCCTCGGCGAGCTCGGCCTCGCCCTCCTCGCCGACAAGGCGCCAGGGGATCCGGGCGAAGCCGGCCTGGGCGGCCCGGGCGGCCTCGGCAACGGTAGCGACGTCCGTCGTCCGGCTCTCGCGTAGGGCCAGCGCCTCGGCGTACAGGTCGGCCTGCACCTCGTCCAGCAGCACCGGCACCCGCGCGGCGGCCTCGGCCAGCGGCACCGGCACTTTCTCGGAGGTGTCCCGGCGCACCAGGGTGACGTTGCCCGCGGCCAGGTCCCGCGGACCCACCTCGACCCGTACCGGGATGCCCTTGATCTCCGCGTCGGTGACCCGCCGGCCGAAGGACAGCCCGGGACGGGCGTCGACCTGCACCCGAAGACCGGCGTCGGTCAGCGCGGCGGCGATCTGGCGGGCCTTCGTGACGACGGTCTCGTCGTCGCGCACCGGCAGGACCACGACCTGCGTCGGCGCCAACCGGGGCGGGACACGCAGGCCGTTGTCGTCGCCATGCGCCATGATCAGCCCGCCGACCATCCGGGTCGAGCAGCCCCACGACGTCGTCCACGCCAGGTGCCGGGCTCCGTCGGCGCCGAGGAAGTCGATGGTGAAGGCGCGGGCGAAGTTCTGGCCGAGCTCGTGACTGGTCGCCATCTGCAGGGCCTTGCCGTCGCCCATCATGCCCTCGCAGGTCATCGTGTTGGTCGCGCCGGCGAACCGTTCCCGGCGCGTCTTCACTCCGACGAACACCGGGACCGCCAGCACCTGCGTCATGAAGTCGCGGTAGACCTCGAGCGCGATCCGACGGGCGTAGGCCGCGGCATCGGCCTCGTCGGCGTGCGCGGTGTGGCCCTCCTGCCAGAGGAACTCGCTGCTGCGCAGGAACAGCCGGGGACGCAGCTCCCACCGGACCACGTTCGCCCACTGGTTGAGCAGCAGCGGCAGGTCACGGTAGCTCTGGGTCCACTTGGCCAGGTATTCGCCGATCACGGTCTCGCTGGTGGGCCGGACGACTACGGGCTCCTCCAGCTCCTTGCCGCCACCGATGGTGACCACCGCCAGCTCCGGGCTGAAGCCCTCGACGTGCTCGGCCTCCCGGCGCAGGTAGCTCTCGGGGATGAACAGGGGGAAGTAGGCATTGACGGCCCCGGCGGCCTTGATCCGGGAGTCCACCTCGGCCTGCATGCGTTCCCAGATCGCGTAGCCGTACGGTCGGATGACCATCGTCCCGCGGACGGGGCCGTTGTCGGCCAGCTCGGCCTTGGCGAGCACGTCCTGATACCAGCGCGGAAAGTCGGTCGAGCGGGAGGTGAGTACAGCCACCCCGCCACGATATTGCCTCGACCACGGCTCGTGGCCCCGGGGACCGGCACCTGTTGTGTCCCCGCCCCGGCGGGCGCCCCCGGATGCCGCTCGGAAGGCGCCTCGCGCCGGTCGCGGTCGTCTCGGCTGACGGCCCGTCGCCAGAGTGGACGGTCGCTGAGGGGACGGTCCAGGTCCGGCCCGGATCGCCGCCGCGTCCGACCGGCTGCCCGTCGACCCCGCGCCGAGAATCCCGCGAAACCTCCTGGAATACCAGTGAGACGTCCACGTCGCCGTGATGGCTGACCAGCGCGGCCGTGGGGGGAACGATGATCATCGCGGTGGTCAGGTCGGCGGCGGTGGCTCCCGGGGCGAGGAGCAGCTCGTGTTGGACGAGTAAGCCGTCGTTGACGGTGACCACCTCGGCCAGTGACCGTGGCCGTCCCCCGATGACCGGACGGGGTTCCGGCAGGAGATCGTCGCTGTCGACGGTGTTCATGTTCTGGTCGTCCTCCGTTGTCGTGTCGCGTGTCGTGCCGCGTCTGGTTGGTGCCGCCGGCACGGGGGTGCGCAGCGCCGGCCCCGGGTCGTCCGGCCGACCGGGCGCGGCGGTACCCGCGGGCTCTGCGCCATGCGGTCTGCCGCTTGCCGGACCCCGCCGATCCGCCGCGTGACGGGACATCGTCGTCCCGCCACGCGGCGGTGGCTGGTCGTGGCGCGCTTCATCGCCGGGCGGGACGGCTCCCGGTGGGCGGGCCGGCGCAGGCGGATGCGCTGGTCGGATGGAACGGACGGGTCGTGCTGCTCTTCGGATACGCCGTTGATGCTGTCAGCCACATCGATGTTGCTTTACAGCAAAGCATGAGAACGCGGGGTTGGCTACCGGCGATCTGTGCTCAGAGCGGACGTCTGGTAACAGAGGACGAAGATCCCGATCAGCTGCGTAGCGCGGCGCGCGGGTTGGCCGCTTCGCCGGCTCCGTCCCACTGCGTCGCAGGGCGCGGCGCCCCGGGTCGGACATGACACGCGTCGGTGAACTTTCGGTGCTTGCCGCGTCGGAAGGTTGGCAGCGATGGTGCCGCTCGATGACCGTGAATGATCCAGTTCCGGCAGCTCGGCGATCTTCCTGTCAAGCTCTCGCCTGTTCCTGTCCGTTCTCTCCAGGCTTCCGTCCGTTCTCGTCCACTTCCGTCCGTTCTCGTCACGCTCCTGTCCGTGGCCGAGAGTCACTCGTCCACGGCGCTCCGGGTGTGGCGTGATGTTTGGGGTGACGAGTGAGAGTGACTATTTGTCGATCATTCGACACGCACGGTTGTGATCGGATTGGCCGCGGGCTGGCTAATCAACCACGAATCCAGTGACATGGATGTGTTCCGGCTGGTGATAGGTCCGCGTTCGCGGACGTTCACCTTGCGTTCATTCGAGATGGCTTCGATTCTTGTCGGCGCCCCAGTCCAGGGGGCGGACGATTCGGCGCCGTAGCGCGCAAGAACGAAGGGCTGCTCGTGAACCGAGGCAAGCGTCAGGCCGCCGTCGGGGCTGCAATGGTGGCACTGCTCACTGTGGCGGCGTGTGGCACCGACGACAACAGTGACTCCGGCGACACCGGGGCGAAGCCGTCGAACGGGGCGAGCGCGATCGCCTGCGAGAAGGGTTCCATCACCGGATCGGGTTCCTCCGCGCAGAAGAACGCGATGGACGAATGGGTCAAGGCGTACCAGAACGCCTGCGACGGCGCAACGATCAACTACCAGTCGACGGGGTCCTCGACCGGTCGGCAGCAGTTCATCGCCAAGCAGATTTCCTTCGCCGGTTCCGACTCGGCGCTGAAGGACCAGCAGAAGGCCGACGCGGACAATCGCTGTACCCCCGGTACGGCTGTCGACCTGCCGATGGTGGTCGGCCCGGTCGCGCTTGTGTACCACCTTTCGGGTGTCGACAAGCTCCAGCTGTCCGCCCCGACGATAGCGAAGATCTTCTCCGGTGCCATCACCAAGTGGAACGACCCGGCGATCACGGCGGAGAACAGTGGGGTTACTCTGCCTGACGCGCCGATCGCCTCGGTGCACCGGTCCGACGGTTCCGGTACCACCGACAACTTCACCAAGTTCCTGAAGGGCGCGGCCGGCGCCGCCTGGACCTTCGACTCCGGCTCGGACTGGAAGGCCCCGGGCGGCCAGGGTGCCAAGGGCAGCGAGGGGGTGACTGCGACCGTGAAGTCCACCGAGAACTCGATCGGTTATGTGGAGCTCTCCTATGCGGAGAACGCCGGGCTGTCCACGGTCGCGGTCAAGAACGGTGCCGGCGAGTACGTCAAGGCGAGCACGGATGGTGCCTCCCTCGGCCTGAGCACCGCGAAGATCGCCAGCGGTGACGACCTGAAGCTCACCTTCGACTACGCCGCGGCGACCAAGGGGGCGTACCCGATCTACCTGGTCACCTACGAGATCGCCTGCACCGCTGGTCTCCCGGCCGACCAGGCCAAGCTGGTCAAGTCCTTCCTGACCTACACCGCGTCGGACGCGGGCCAGTCCTCGATCGCCGACCTTGGTTACGCGCCGCTGCCGGACTCGGTAGCGACCCGGGTCCGCACGGTGGTCGACAAGCTGTCCTGACGTCGATCTGACGCAGCTCCGATCGGACTATCCGGTGCCCGCGGTGGGGTGAACAGCCCCACCGCGGGTCCGTTGTTCGTTGACGACGGCGAGAGCATCCGGGCCAGAACGGCAGACCAGAACAGCGCACTAGAACAGACCAACAGCACCAGACCAGCCAAGACGGTGACGGCCAGGGCATTCACGAGCGGAAGTCGAGTTCGGAGCACCAGGGGAAGAGGGACCATGACGACGGAGCCGGACAGCTCGGCGGACGCCGAGTCTCGGGGGGCCGCTTCGGCGACGGCCGCCCCATCGGGAGGTGATCGGCCGGCCGGCGGGCTGGCGGACACCTCGACAGGCAAGGCCAAGGTCGGCGTCGCTGACCTGATCTTCAAGAATGCCACCCGCACGGCCGGGGTCGGGCTGCTGGTACTGATCGCCGCGATCGCGGCCTTCCTGGTACTGCGCGCCACCAATGCCCTCGACGCCAATACCGGGAACTTCTTCACCACGGAGGAGTGGTTCCCCAACGCCACGCCGCCGGTTTTCGGTATCGCCGCACTGCTGTTCGGCACGATGATCACTGCTGCCATCGCAATGATCATCGCCGTTCCGGTCGCGGTGGGCATCGCCCTGTTCATTACGGTGTACGCACCTCGCCGGATGGCCTCCGCCCTCGGCTACATCGTCGATCTGCTGGCGGCCGTGCCGAGCGTCGTCTACGGCCTGTGGGGACTGCTCGTGCTCGCGCCGCACATGAAGGGCATCCAGAGCTGGCTGACCGACTACTTCGGGTGGATCCCGCTGTTCGAGACCGATCGCGGGGTCGGCCGGTCGATCTTCGTTGCGAGTGTCGTCCTCGCGATCATGATTCTGCCGATCGTCGCCGCGTTGTCCCGCGAGGTGTTCCTGCAGGTGCCTATTGCGCATCGGGAGGCGGCGATGGCGCTGGGCGCGACCTGCTGGGAGATGATCAGAACCGCCGTCCTGCCCTACGGCAAGCCGGGCGTCATCAGTGCCTCGATGCTGGGCCTCGGGCGGGCGATGGGCGAGACCATCGCGGTCGCCCTGGTCCTGCCGGCGTCGTTCAACATCTCCTGGCAGATCCTCGCGCCGGCCGGTAACACCATCGCCGCGAACGTGGCGAACGGATGGGGCGAGGCCAACGACATCGGCCGCGGTGCGCTTATCGCGTCCGGTCTCGTGCTCTTCATCGTCACCATGCTGGTCAACATCATCGCTCGCGCCATCATCGCGCGGCGGCGTGAGTTCTCGGGGAGTGCCGCATGAACACCGCGACCGTTCCCGGCCCCGCCGTCGAGGGCGGTGAGGACCGGCTGCAGCTGCGGGGCCGGGTCCTGCCCCGCTGGGTACCGCTCGCTGCCGTCGCCGGTGCCGTCGTCCTGACGGCCCTGATCTACCTGGTGACCTCGATCTCCAGCAGGATCCAGTTCCCCCTGCTGGTTGCCGTCTTCTTCATCCTCGCGATGACCGTGGCCTCGACGCTGGTCGAGGGCGGCCGCCGGGCCCGGGACCGGTTCGCGACGAACCTGGTCTACGCCGCCTTCCTGCTCGCGGTCATCCCCCTGCTCGCGGTGCTCGTGAATGTGATCGAGAAAGGTGCGAGGCGGCTGCGCCCCGAGTTCTTCACTCACTCGATGAACGGCATCGGCGCCCGTGACGTCGGTGGTGGCATCTACCACGCGATCATCGGCACGGTGGAGCAGGTCGCGTTGGCGAGCCTGCTGGCCGTGCCGTTCGGTCTGCTGGTGGCCATCTACCTGGTGGAATATGGCCGCGGCCGGGTCAGCCGGGTAATCAGCTTCTTCGTCGACGTGCTCACCGGTCTTCCCTCGATCATCGCGGGTCTGTTCATCCTGGCGTTCTGGATCCTCGCCTTCCACCAGGGCTTCTCCGGATTCGCGGGTGCCCTGGCCCTCACGGTGCTCATGATTCCGATCGTGGTGCGCTCCGCCGAGGAAATGCTGAAGCTCGTTCCGGACGAGCTGCGGAAGGCCAGCTACGCCCTCGGGGTGGCGCGTTGGCGGACCATCCTCAAGGTGGTCGTCCCCACCGCGTTGCCCGGGATCGTGACCGGCGTCATGCTCGCGGTCGCCCGCGTTGCCGGCGAGACCGCGCCGCTGCTGCTGACCGTCTTCGGTACGAACCTCATCAACGCCAACCCGTTCTCCGGGGAGCAGTCCGCACTGCCGCTGTACATCTACTCGCAGGCCGGCCAGCCGCAGCAGTCGGCGGTGGACCGGGCCTGGGCCGCCGCCCTGGTACTCATCATCATCATGCTGCTGCTCAACTTCATCGCTCGTCTGGTCGCCAGACGCTCGCGGCTGTGATGACCCTGACCCGGGATGACAGCGCGGCACAGATCATGCCCTATCTCATCCCATTTAGTCCCATCCCATCTGATCCGACCCTCTGAAACAGCATCCAGGCAGATCGTGAGTCGAGGTAGCCATGGCCACCCGCATCGACGTTTCCGGGCTGACGGCGTACTACGGGAAGTTCAAAGCCGTAGCCGACGTGAACCTGACCATCGAGCCGAAGAACGTCACCGCATTCATCGGGCCGTCCGGATGCGGGAAGTCGACGGTGCTGCGCACGCTCAACCGGATGCACGAGGTGCTTCCGGGGGCCCGGGTCGAGGGGCAGGTGCTCCTCGACGGTGAGGATCTGTACGGGCCCGGGACGGACCCGGTGGCCGTCCGCCGCACCGTCGGGATGGTCTTCCAGCGACCGAACCCGTTCCCGACCATGTCCGTCTACGAGAACGTCATCGCCGGGCTCAAGCTGAACGGGATCCGCAAGAAGGCGCTCCTCGACGAGCGGGCCGAGGAGTCACTGCGGGGCGCGAACCTCTGGGAGGAGGTCAAGGACCGGCTGGGCCGGCCGGGCGCGGGTCTGTCCGGTGGGCAGCAGCAGCGGCTCTGCATCGCCCGGGCGATCGCGGTGGAGCCGCAGGTCCTGCTGATGGACGAGCCGTGCTCCGCGCTCGACCCGATCTCCACTCTTGCGATCGAGGATCTGATCGCGAAGTTGAAGTCGAGCTTCACCATCGTCATCGTCACCCACAACATGCAGCAGGCGTCGCGGGTCAGCGACTCGACCGCCTTCTTTTCGCTGGAGAAGACCGGCGACCCCGGCCGCCTCGTCGAGTACGACAAGACCTCGCAGATCTTCAGCAACCCCAAGGAAAAGCGGACCGAGGACTACATCTCCGGACGGTTCGGCTGACGGACGGGGAGATTGGCGGACAGGACGCGCGGATGCTCCCGGTACCGCGTGGGGCCGGTCAACCGGGGGGCAAGACCGTGGCTCGACAGGCGAGGACCCGGCCGTTCCGGCAGGCCTGGCGGTCGTGGCAGTAGACCCGGCAGCCGACGGGCGTCGGTACCGCGGCCCGTTCGGTGGGACGCGGAGACGGACGACGGGCACCGGGCCGGGGGGCTGCCCGGCGCTGTTGATCGCGGACGAGGACGTCGACGACGGCATGCTCGACGCCTTCGTCGCGAACGGTGTCGAGGTCAGTGTGGTGGCGGACGGGGCGCTGGCCCTGCTGGAGATCGGTCTGCGGCATCCGGCCGCGCTGCTGATCAGTGCCCGGCTGCCCGTGGTGGACGGGGTGACCGTCGTGCGGACGGTGCGTAGCGTGCCCGGTCACGACGACGTGCCGATTCTCCTCGCGGTCGGCCCCGATGACCGGCCGAGAGCTGCCGCCGGACTCGACGCGGGGGCCAGCGCCTGCGTGGGCAAGCCGTACCGGGTTCCCGAGGTCCTCGCGATGGTGGGGTTCATCGGAACCGGACGGGCCGGAACGTATCCGCCCCGGATGCACGAGCCGGAGGTGCTGCGCGGCGGACGGGTGCTGCTGGACCGCGCGGCGCACGAGGTCCGTCTCGACGGGGCCGTGGTCCCGGTCCCGCCGCGGGAGTTCCGGCTGCTCGCGCTGCTCCTGGAACAGACGGGCCGGGTCGTCACGCGCGAGACGCTGCTGCGAGAGGTCTGGGGTTCGGCGCAGACGGAGACGAACACGCTTGCCGTGCACGTGCGGCGGCTGCGGCGGCGGCTGGGCGAGACGGCCGGCCAACCGACGGTCATCGAGAGCATCCGCGGGGTCGGCTACCGCTTCCGCGCCGTTGCCGATCCGGGTTGAGCCCTTCCGCAGGGACGTCAGCCGGGCAGCGCGTAGACGCCCGGCGCCACCCGTACCACGAGGCCATCGTCGATCAGTCCGGCGAGGGCGCGGGTCCGCTGCACCGGATCGTCCCAGACCTGGTCGAGGATCTCCTGACCCACCTCCGGACTGGCGTCACGCAGGACGGCGAGCAGCCGGCCGCGGACCTGGCGGTCGGTGCCGGCGTACCCCTGGGGCCGGCGCGCGGGCCCCGCGCTCGGCGGGCTGCCCGCGGACACCCACGCACACCGTCCCAGCAGGGGGCAGGCGGCGCAGCGAGGCATCCGGGCAACGCAGACCAGCGCGCCGAGCTCCATGAACGCGGCGCTGGCCCGGGCGGCCGTCTCGGCGTCCGGCGGCAACAGCTCCGCGATCTCGACCAGGTCGCGGCGGCTGACCGTGGCCGGCGGGTCGGCTCTTCCCTCGACGGCCCGGGCGAACAGCCGGCGCACGTTGACGTCGACGACCGGATGGCGCTGGCGGAAGGCGAAGGCGGCAACCGCCCGCGCGGTGTACGTCCCGATGCCGGGCAGCGCGAGGAGATCGTCGAGGTGCCGGGGGATCTCGCCGTCGTGCCGTTCGACGACGACGGTCGCCGCCTGGTGCAGCCGCAGCGCGCGCCTGGGGTAGCCTAACCGGCCCCACGCCCGGACGGCCTCCCCGGCCGGCTCGGCGGCGAGCGCGGCGGGCGTCGGCCACCGGTCCAGCCAGGCCTCCCAGACTGGCAGCACCCGGCTGACCGGGGTTTGTTGCAGCATCACCTCGCTGACCATGATTGCCCAGGGGCTCGTCAGGGGACGGCGCCACGGCAGGTCCCGGCCACAGACGGCGAACCAGTCCAGGACGAGATCGGCCAGTGGTCCGGGCGCGCTGCTGATTCCGGCTGTGCTGGTCATTCCCGCCATCGTGCCAGGCGACCAGGCCGGCCGGAGGCGGCAGGCGGCCTCCCGTCGCCTTCGGCTACTACACCTAGCACTACCGTACGCAGCGTTACTACACGTAGCGTTCGAGAATGCTCGACTCGGCGAGCCGGGAGAGGCCCTCGCGGACCGCTCGGGCGCGGGTCTCCCCGACGCCGTCGACGGCCTGCAGATCGTCAACCCCGGCGGCGAGCAGTTTCTGCAGGGTGCCGAAATGATCGACGAGCCGGTCGACCACCATCCGTGGCAGCCGGGGCACCTTCGCCAGCATGCGGTAACCGCGCGGACTGATCTGCCGGTCCAGGATGTCCGCCCCGCCGGAGAATCCGATCACCCTGGCGAGGACGGTGAGGTCGAGCAGGTTGGTCGGAGACATCGCGGACAGCTCGCCCAGGACC
>NZ_CDWRCM010000006.1:40780-41217 GCF_977927585.1 Frankia sp. CcWB2
TGCGCGGCCGTCCCCGCCTTCGACCCGATCGGCAGATAGTCGCGGACGGTGAGTTCACGCTCGGTCTCGACTCCGGCCATCAGCTCCTCGAGCTGCAGGGACAGCAGCCGGCCGTCGGTGCCGAGCTCGACGACGTAGCCTTCGATCTCGTCGGCTATGCGGCGCACCATCTCCAGCCGCTGGCTCACCGAAATCGCGTCGCGGACCGTGACGAGGTCCTCGATCTCCAGTGCGGACAGGGTGCCCGCGACCTCGTCAAGCCGCAGCTTGTAAGGCTCGAGGGTGGCCAGGGCCTGGTTCGCCCGGGACAGGATGGCGGCCGAGCCGTCCAGCACGTACCGCCGCCCGGCGACGTACAGCGCGATGATGTGCATCGACTGGCTGACCGAGATGACGGGGAACTCGGCCTGCTTGGCGACCCGCTCGGCGGTCCGGTG
>NZ_CDWRCM010000006.1:41599-44322 GCF_977927585.1 Frankia sp. CcWB2
CGTCGAGCTCGAAGCCACCGGTGCACAGACCCTCGACGACCTTGTCGTGGCCGAGGACGATCAGTGCGCCGGTGTGCCCGCGCAGGATGCGTTCCAGGCCGTCGCGAAAGGGGGTTCCGGGCGCGACCGCGGCCAGTGTCGCCCGGAAGATGTCGTCTCCGGGTGGTCCTGCCATCAGGCTCCCTCAACTCCTCGGCTTCCCCCACCGTCTCCCTTTACCACTGTCGCGATGCTATCGGGGCGACGGGAGCCGGTGGGGTCCGCCTCATCGTGAAGTACCGATATGGTTAGAAAAATACACACTTTCTACGTTTCATGCATTTTGCCGATCGCGCCGATCAGGTCGGGTACCTCGGTGACTTTCATGCCGTCCGGAGCCGGGCCGGGGTCCGCCGGAACGAGCGCCCGGCGAAAGCCGAGCCGGGCCGCGGCGGCGAGCCGTTGGCGTACCGAGCCCACCGCGCGGACCTCCCCGGCCAGGCCGACCTCGCCGACAGCGACGAGATCGGCCGGCAACGGACGGTCTCTGGCCGCGCTGACGATCGCCAAGGCCGTCGCGAGGTCCGCTGCGGGCTCGGCCAACCGAACCCCGCCGACGGTCGCGGCGTACACGTCGGCCCGGCCGAAGCGCACCTTCGCCCGGCGCTCGACCACGGCGAGAATCATCGCCACCCGGGCCGGATCGAGCCCGGACACGGCGCGCCGGGGGATCTGCGCCGAGGTCTCCGCCACCAGAGCCTGAACCTCGGCGACGAGTGGCCGTCGGCCCTCGACCGTTACGGTGACACAGGTTCCCGGCACCGCCTCCAGCCCCGCGCCGCCGGACCGGGACAGGAACAGCCCGCTCGGGTCGGCGATGCCATGGATACCGGAATCGTCCATCTCGAAACAGCCGACCTCGTCGGCCGGTCCATACCGATTCTTGCCCGCGCGGACCAGGCGCAGTGCGGAGTGCCGCTCGCCCTCGAAATGCAGCACCACGTCGACCAGATGTTCCAGGAGGCGCGGTCCGGCGACCAGACCATCCTTCGTGACATGGCCGACAAGCACCGTCACGAGTCCCAGCGCCTTGGCCGTCCGGATCAGGGCCGCGGTGACCTCACGGACCTGGGTGACCCCGCCCGCGGCTCCGTCTACCCCGGCCGCGGAGATGGTCTGCACCGAATCGACCACCAGCAGGGCGGGTGAGACCTCCTCGACGTGACGCAGGACGGCGCCGAGGTCCGTCTCGGCGGCGATCCACAGGTCCTCGTGCAGCGCACCCGTCCGACCCGCCCGCAGCCTGACCTGCGCCGCGGACTCCTCCCCGGTGACGACCAGCGCGCGGGCACCGGCGGCGGCGCTGCGGGCCGCGACCTCCAGCAACAGGGTGGACTTGCCGACCCCCGGTTCCCCGGCGAGCAGGATCACAGCGCCGGGAACGAGGCCGCCGCCCAGCACGCGGTCGAGCTCGTCTATCCCGGTCGGGCGACGCCTCGTCGCGGTCACGTCGACGGACATGACCGGCAGAGCCGGTGCCGTCACTGCGGCGGACGAGGCGGAGCGACCCCCCGCGACCAGGCCGGCCCCGCGGCGTGGGGCGGGGGCCTGCGCCTCCAGCGTGCCCCACTCCTGGCAGCGCGAGCATCGTCCCGCCCACCGCACGGACTCCGAGCCGCAGCTGTTACACCGGAACCCGCCTGAGGCCGCACGGCTCGACGGGCGACCGCCGGCCGACGGGCGAGTGGATGCCATGGACGCAACGTTAGTCCGCTGGTCCGACATGTCGGTGACAGCGGCGCGCGGAATGGGTCCCCGGGCGTCGGGTACCCGCGAATGGGGATACTCGGCCGGATCCCGCTGGGCGGATCGGCAGGCGGTGGGTCAGCCCGCGGTGGTGGCGCCGGCCGACGGCGAGGCGGGCTCCTGCCCTGCCCCCGGGGTCCCGGTAACCGCACCCGGCGCCGCCGAGGCGCCGGGTGCGGGCTGCTCCACCGGAACGTCCAGGATGATACTGCCGGCCCTGGCGAAGGTGATGGTGACGGGCACCTGGGACCCGATCAACAGGTTCTTCTGGACGTTCTGCAGGGTCGGCGCGGAGCCGTCGGCAATGAAGATCTTTCCGGAACCGGGTGGCAGCTCGGCGGGGCTCGGTACCTTGCCGCCCGCCGCGAGGGGGGAGGACACGCCGATGATGGTGTCAGGCTCGGTGCCCGCGTTGAAGAACGCCGAGACGATCTGTGCGGAGTCTCCCCGGGACAGCGGGCCTGCTACATAGACGTTGCGCAGCGTGATGCTGCCGACGGCGCTCGAGACGCTGTTGGTCGTGGTCCGGGCGAGGTTCGTCAGCGCGTCGTTGCCGGAAGCGCAGCTTGCCAGGCCAGCGGACCCGACCACCGAGGCCAGGATCGCGGCACCGATCCGGCGGGAGGCCATACGCCGCCTGAAGGTGGACTGTCGACCGGCGTCGTGGCCCGGCTCCGGGGCGGCGGACGCCCCGCCGACGGCGGGTGTGGCTGACGTGGAACGGGCACCCAGACGGCGGCTCACAGCTCGGTGGCTCCTCCTGCGCGAGACCGGTGCCTCGGGTGCGCACCGGTGCTGGTTGACGGTCGTCCCGTGGGGCGACCACCGGTGGCGCCGCCTCCATCGCCGGCCGTCGTAACCGGCGCGGAGAGGTCACCCCCGGTGCCCGGATGATTCGGTCTAAGACGGTCCGTCTCCCGACTCACCCGCGCGGGGCT
>NZ_CDWRCM010000007.1:0-7032 GCF_977927585.1 Frankia sp. CcWB2
TACCAGCCTTCCCCCACACGGCGGCTTCGCCGCAGTGCGGGGACCCCTGGCATCGGGCACCGTACGGGGTCTCCGCCGACTACAGCCGAGGGCCCACCGAGCGGATCTTCTCCACCTGTTCCATGGCCTCCCGGAGCTGGCACAGCCAGCTGTCGGCGTTCTCGCCCACCAGACGTACGCACCAGGCGAGGGCCTCGCTGCGGCTGCGCGCCACCCCCGAGTCGACGAGGGTGTCGAGCACCTGGCGTTCCGGCTGGCGCAGCCGGGTCATCACCGGCACGGACAGTGCGGTGAACAGCTCGGTGGTGTCACCAAGGGTCGCGCCCCACGCCACCTTGCGGTTGTACCGATGTTCGGCCTTCGTGGCGATGGCGATCCGTTCCTCGCGGGTCTGCTCCCGGAACCGCCGGATCCGGGCCCCCGTCGCCGACGGCACTCCTCCAGGCGCGGCGCCGCCGGCCGCGAGTACCCCGATGACCGTAATCTCGTCCCGGTCCACGACCACCGTGGGCATCCCGGCGAACCACCCGGCCGGGATGTGCGCGGCGAACCAGGCTGCGGCGTCGTCCGCCGGAACCACCTCCGCCCGATCCCCCGGCCTGCCGTACCCCCGTCCACGCGGACCGGACATGACGTGTCCCCTCGATCTCCGATCGGCACCCGCGTCGGGGCCCGCGCGCGGGCCCGGCCTGCCGGCCGATCCGGACCCGGAGGCCCGATCCGGCGCCCCGGAGCGGATCCGAAGAACCCCTCGTGACGATTACATGCTTACTGCATCACCAGTCTTACTGCATCGCCAGTACAACATGCTTACCGCATCACCAGTGAAAGAAGCGGGACGGTCAGGTGGCCACCTTCACCCCGAGTTGGCGGCGCACCTCGGCGGCGGTTCGGGCCGGCAGCTCACAGACGAAGTCCCGGCACACGTACACCCCGGCCGTGTCCCGGCCGACGGTCAGCGGTCCGCTGGTCACCACGACCGCACCAGGCGCCGTGCCGAGGCGGGCGAGCCGTTCCAGCGCCGAGCTGCCCACGACCGCGACCTCGGCCGGCCCAGCCAGCAGCGCCTCGGCCACCGCACCGGCCCAACCGGCGAACCGGGCATCCCGGGCCAGCAGCGGAGCGACGCGCGCCACCGTCGTCTCGGCGGCCGACCGGTGTTCGGTGGAACCGGTCAACGCCGCGTAGCTGACCAGGGCGCCGGCGACAGCAGCCTGGCCCGACGGGGTCGCCGAGTCCGAGTCGTCCCGCGGCCGGCGCAACAGCACCTCCGCGTCGTCCGCGGTATCGAAGAACCCCCCGCCAGGGGCCGCGAACCGGTCACGGACGGTGTCCAGCAGCGTCCCGGCGAGCGCGAGCCACGCCGGATCGCCGGTGACCTGGTGCAGGGTGAGCAGCCCCTCGGCGACGTCGCCGTAGTCCTCCAGTACCCCGGCGTTCACGCCGACCCGGCCGTCCCGGCTCGTCCGGCGCAGGCGTCCGTCGACGAGATGCACGTCCCGGAGCAGGACGGCGGCCTGTTCGGCGGCCCGCACCCAGCCCGGCTCGTCGAACAACGCGCCGGCCTCGGCCAGCGCCGCGATGGCCAGGCCGTTCCAGGCGCCCACCACCTTGTCGTCGCGAGCCGGCTGCGGCCGGGTCGCCCGTGCCGCGGCCAGGGCCGCGCGGACCGCCGCGAACCTCGCCGGGTCGCCCGGGTCCGCCGGCAGGCGCAGCACCGACGTACCACGTTCGAAACTGCCCTGCTCGGTGACGCCGAAGACGTCGGCGGCCCATCGGCCGTCTTCCGGCCCGAGGACGGCGACGAGCTGGGCGGGTGCCCAGGCGTAGCTGGCCCCCTCCTCGGGGTGCGCTCCCGCCGGGGCGGCGCTCGCGGGAACGGCGCTCGCGGGAACCGCATCCGCGTCGAGCGCCGAGGCGAACCCCCCCTGGGGGGTGCGCAGATCCGCGAGCAGGAAGGCGGCCGTCTCCCGGGCCACCCGTTCGGCCAGCGCCGACCCGGTGGCCCGCCACAGGTGCAGATAGACCCGCAGCAGCTGCGCGTTGTCGTACAGCATCTTCTCGAAGTGCGGGACCGTCCACGTCGCATCGACGCTGTACCGGGCGAACCCCCCGGCGAGCTGGTCGTAGATGCCCCCACGCGCCATCCGTTCGCAGGTCACCGCGACCATCTCCAGGCTGCGCGCGTCCCCCGTGCGGGCGGAGTGCCGCAGCAGCATCTCGGCGACCATGGACGGCGGGAACTTCGGCGCACCGCCGAATCCACCGTGACGGGCATCGAAGCGGGCCGACAGCCCCGCCACGGCGGTGTCGAGCAGAGCCGGAGTGATCTCGGCGGCGGGACCGGACACCGGACCGCGCATCGCCGCCTCGGCGAGCCGGCGGGCGATGTCCGCCCCCGACTCCTCGATCTCGTCCCGCCGGGTCTGCCAGGCCTCGGTGACCGCCGCCAGGACCTGGCGGAACGACCCCATGCCGGGCCGGGGACGCGGCGGGAAGTAGGTGCCGGCGAAGAACGGCTCGGCGGTAGGGGTGAGGAACACCGTCATCGGCCAGCCGCCGTGCCCGGTCAGGGCGACGGTGACATCCATGTAGACGGAGTCGACGTCGGGCCGCTCCTCCCGATCCACCTTGATGTTGACGAAGTGGTCGTTCATGTACTCGGCGGTCACGGCGTCCTCGAACGACTCGTGCGCCATGACATGGCACCAGTGGCAGGATGCGTAGCCCACCGAGAGCAGCACCGGCACTCCCCGCCGGGCCGCCTCCGCGAAGGCCGCCGGGCTCCAGGGCCACCAGTCGACCGGGTTGTCCGCGTGCTGCAGCAGGTACGGAGACGTCTGCTCCGCGAGCTTGTTAGGCACCCGAACTCCTCATGATCTGTGTCCGCCAGGCCCGCGGAACCCCGTAGGCCTCTGGATATGCAACCAAAGGCGCGCCCAGGTAGTCCGCCCTCATCTCCACGCCGCGCCGACGTGATCGGCGCGCTTCCTCGACCGGCCCGCCGCGCCGGCGTACCCGGCGGATAGGCTCGTGGGACCGCACGATCCCCGCCGTCCGCTCGCTCGACCGCCGTCCGCCAGGCCGCCGTTCCCGCCGCGAGAGCGGTGAGAGGGTCGACGTACCAACGAGTTTGGATGGCACGAGCGATGAGTGAGACGGCCGAGCCCGGCGCCCGGACCGGCGCCGCGGACACCACGGTGGCACCGACCGACGCGTCCGGCGGGACCACCCCGGCAGCCGCGGGCACCGCGGGCGGCGCCCCCGCCGGGACCGGGGGCGGCGAGCCGAGCTTCCGGTACGACGCCCGGCTCGCCGCCGACATCGAGCGGCGCTGGCAGCACCGGTGGGCCGACGAGGGCACGTTCAACTCGCCGAACCCGGTCGGGCCGCTCTCGGCGGGCTTCGAGAAGGTCGCCGGCCGGGAGCCGTTCTACATCATGGACATGTTCCCCTATCCGAGCGGCTCGGGGCTGCACGTCGGGCACCCGCTGGGGTATATCGGTACCGACGTGTTCGCCCGCTACCTGCGGATGTCCGGCCGGCACGTGCTGCATCCGTTCGGATACGACTCCTTCGGCCTGCCCGCCGAGCAGTACGCGATCAACACGGGCCAGCATCCCCGCGACACCACCAATACCAACATCGCCAACATGCGCCGCCAGCTCTCCCGGCTGGGGCTGGGCCACGACACCCGCCGCGAGATCGCGACGACCGGCGTGGGCTACTACCGCTGGACGCAGTGGATCTTCCAGCAGATCTTCAACAGCTGGTACGACCCGCAGGCCGACCGGGCCCGGCCGATCGCCGAGCTGATCGAGGAGTTCGCCGCGGGCACCCGGGCGCCGGTAGCCGGCCCCGCCGGGGGGAACACGGCCGTGTCGGTTGACGCGGTCCGGGCGGCGAACCCGGCCGGGCTGGCGTGGGCCGAGCTCGACGAAGTGTCCCGCCGGAAGGCCGTCGACGCGCACCGCCTGGCCTACATCTCCGAACAGCTGGTCAACTGGTGCCCGGGGCTGGGCACCGTGCTGGCGAACGAGGAGGTCACCGCCGACGGCCGCAGCGACATCGGGAACTACCCGGTGTTCCGCCGGCCGCTGAAGCAGTGGGTCCTGCGGATCACCGCCTACGCCGAGCGGCTGATCTCCGACCTCGACCTGGTCGACTGGCCGGACTCGATCAAGCAGATGCAGCGCAACTGGATCGGTCCGAGCGAGGGCGCCAGCGTCGAGTTCACCGTCGTCGCCCCCGGCGAGGGGACAGGTGCCTCCAGTCCGTTCGATCTGTTCAATCTGTCCGATCCCTCCGATCCGTCCGGCTCATCGACCGCCCGGCGCATCGAGGTCTATACCACCCGCCCGGACACCCTGGCGGGGGCCACCTTCCTGGTGCTTGCGCCCGAACATCCCCTGGTCGACACGCTGATCGCCGACACCTGGCCGACGGGCACTCCGGTGAGCTGGCGCTTCCCGGCGGGACGGCGGGGCGGCGGCACGGAACCGGCGGGCGCCGCCGGGTCGGATGCAGGCACCGCCGGGCCGGAGGCGGGCGCCGATCCGGCGTGGACCCCGCGAGCCGCCGTCGACGCCTACCGGGAGTTCGCGGCCCACCGCAGCGACCGGCAGCGCGGCGAGGAGGTCATCGACCGCACCGGCGTGTTCACCGGCTCGTACGTGCGCAACCCGATCGGTGGCGGGGTCATCCCGGTCTTCCTGGCCGACTATGTGTTGCTGGGCTACGGCACCGGGGCGATCATGGCGGTGCCGGCACACGACAGCCGGGACTTCTCCTTCGCCCGCGCGTTCGACCTGCCGATCCCCGCCGTGCTGGAGCCGGACGCGGACTGGTACGCCACGCACGGGGTAGTGCCCGCGACTCCATCGGCGCAGTGGCCCGAGGCGTTCAGTGGTGCGGGCGAGTATCGGCCCGGTCCGGCCGGCGCCCCGGTGCTGGTCGGCCTGTCGAAGAGCGAGGCGATCAAGGCCACGGTTCACTGGCTAGAGGAGATCGGCGCCGGCAGGTCGGCGCGATCGTACCGGCTGCGGGACTGGCTGTTCTCCCGCCAGCGGTACTGGGGCGAGCCGTTCCCGATCGTCTTCGACGCCGACGGGCTCCCCCACGCGGTTCCCGACGAGCTGCTGCCGATCGAGCTGCCGGAGATGACCGACTTCCGGCCCACGGCGATGGCCGAGGACGACGCGAGCGACCCGCTGCCCCCCCTGGCCCGGGTCGCCGACTGGGTGACGGTCACCCTGGATCTCGGCGACGGGCCGAAGCAGTACCGGCGTGAGACGAACACCATGCCGCAGTGGGCCGGTTCGTGTTGGTACTACCTGCGCTACCTGGACCCGACCAACACCGAGCGATTCGTCGACCCGACCGTCGAGCGATACTGGATGGCCGGGCCGGGCGCGGTTCCCGGCGACGGCGGCGTCGATCTGTACGTCGGCGGCGTCGAGCACGCCGTGCTGCACCTGCTCTACGCCCGGTTCTGGCACAAGGTGCTCTACGACCTGGGCCACGTCTCGACCAAGGAGCCGTTCAAGCGGCTGTTCAACCAGGGCTATATCCAGGCGGATGCCTTCACCGACGCCCGGGGCATGTACGTCCCGGCGGCCGAGGTGACGGCGACCCCCGACGGCCGGTTCCTCTTCCAGGGCGCCCCGGTCAACCGGCGCTCGGGCAAGATGGGCAAGAGCCTGAAGAACAGCGTCAGCCCGGACGAGATGTACGACCGGTTCGGCGCCGACACGCTGCGCGTCTACGAGATGGCAATGGGCCCGCTCGACGCCGACCGGCCATGGCACACCGACGACATCGTCGGTTCGCACCGGTTCCTCCAGCGGCTGTGGCGCACCGTCGTCGACGAGACCACCGGGGCGGCCGCCGTCGTCGACGAGCCGTTGGACGACGAGGCTCTTCGCGTCCTGCACCGGACGATCCTCACGGTCACCGCCGAATACCCGGGGCTGCGGTTCAACACCGCGGTCGCCCGGCTCATCGAACTGACCAACTTCGTCAGCAAAAGTTACGGGAAGTCCCCCACCCCCCGCGCGCTCGCCGAGCCGCTCACCCTGATGGCGGCCCCGCTGGCCCCGCACATCGCCGAGGAACTGTGGTCCCGCCTCGGTCACGAGGAGTCGGTCAGCACGGCCGCCTTCCCGATCGGGGATCCGGCGCTGGCCGCCGAGTCGGTCAGGACGATCCCGGTCCAGGTGAACGGGAAGGTCCGGTTCACCCTCGAGGTTCCGGACGGCTCGGCGGAGCAGACGGTTCGCGATCTGCTCGCCGCGCATCCCGAGTTCGCCCGGCAGACCGACGGTCAGACGATCAAGAAGATCATCGTCGTGCCCGGTCGGATCGTGAATATCGCCACCTCCCCCGCCTAACCGGGGTCTGCGGCAGCCGCCTACCGATCGCTCCCCGCGGAGCCCGCGGGGGTCCGGGCTGGGTCGGCAGGTCCAGCTGCTTGCCGCCACCCGCCGGGCCCGCCGGGCTACCGGCGCCGGCGGTCTCCTCGACGACCTCCCCGTCGATAACCGGCGCATCTCCCCCGGGCAAGGCGGCGGAACCGCGCCCGCCACGGCGCCCGTCTCCACCGTCCAGCCGGCGCATCGCGTTCGGATCAGGATCGCCGCCGGCGAACTCGCCGCTGGCGACGTTCGACCGCATCCGGCGCAGGCTCTTCGAGAGGAAGAAGAAGATCACAATGGATGCCACGATCAGTGCCAGGACAACGAGGAACCCGACGGCTCCGGCGTCGATCTTCCTCTCGACCAGCACGGAAGCGGCGAAGACCTCGTTCACGGCCACGTCCTCACACCTGGTGTCCTCTGGTGTCCGCCACACCTGCTGTTACCGCCCGCCACGGGGACACTCCACGACGGACGCCAGTTCCGACCCTACGCCCTGCCGTGCGAGCCCTCCGCCTCCGCGGCCACGCACCGTTGAATAGATCACATACTGTTCAAAAAGTCACATGCCGTCCAAGGAGTCGAAATGAAATAACTTGCGCGTTTCGAACCCTCCACA
>NZ_CDWRCM010000007.1:7187-13174 GCF_977927585.1 Frankia sp. CcWB2
AAAAGGCCACATCACCGGAAAGTCACACACCGTTGAACAGATCGTCTTCGGGCAGCATGCCGACCTCGATGAGAGAACGGGCCAGCTGGTAGTCCTCCGTCGGCCAAGCGTCCCGCTGCGCCTCCAGGGGTATCCGGAACCACCATCCGGTGGGGTCGACCTGGGTGGCGTGGGCGATCAGCGCCCGGTCGCGGGTCTCGAACCAGTCCGCGCACTCCACCTGGGTGGTGAGCCGACCGGTGTCCTCGGCGCGGTCGACCCACTCGGCCAGCCGCTCGGCATAGGGGGACTCCAGACCGCGGGCCATCATCTCCTCGTGGAGAGCGAGGATGCGCTCCTTGTGGAAGGTGAGGTGGTAATAGAGCTTGAGCGGCTGCCAGGGTTCGAGGCCGGCGTCGGCACCGACCTCGGGATAACGGTCGGGATCACCGGCCGCCTCGAACGCCTCCACACTGACCCGATGGGTCATGATGTGGTCGGGATGCGGATACCCGCCCGACTCATCGTAGGTCGTGATGACCTGCGGCCGGAACTGACGGATCAACCGGACCAGCGGACGGGCCGCCTCGTCGAGCGCGATGGTGGCGAACCGCCCGTCCGGAACGGGCGGCGGCGGATCGCCCTCAGGAAGCCCGGAGTCGACGAAGCCGAGCCACTCTTGGCGGACCCCGAGGATGAGCCGGGCAGCCTCCATCTCCTGCCTGCGGATCTCCGCCATCCGGGCGGCGACACCCGGCTGGTCCATCGCGGGATTGAGAATGCTGCCCTCCTCTCCCCCGGTACACGTGACCACGAGCACGTCGGCGCCCTCGCTGGCGTAACGTGCCATGGTGGCGGCGCCCTTGCTGGACTCGTCATCGGGGTGGGCGTGGATGGCCATCAAGCGCAGGCCATGCCGATCGTGGACCGCAGGCATGCGGCCCATTGTTCCTGATGCCCCGGCGTTGTTCCGAGCTCACTGGCCCGGGTGGTCCGAGCTCGCCCGGGGAACCGCCGGGGCCCGCCCCGCGTTCGGTCTAGAAAAGTCACCCAACGCCGTGGCACAATGCACCGTCCGCGCATGCTTCGACGGCAGGGCTGCCGTCGACCGGCGCACCGACATCGTCGTCGGCCCGGTCCGAAGGGCCGATGGACGACGGCCGGTCCCGTCGTCCGCCCACCCCTGCGTGAAGCATTCGTGGTCGAGGTCGAAGGCAAGGGCTGTCGGATCACCCGTAAGGGCTGACCCGCCGGTCCGGGGCTTCCAGGCGGTCCAGACGCCGCCAGAGCCACCAAGCCCGACATCTTCCTTGATTCATTTTGGTATGATGGTCCTTTTGATGTTCACCGAGGAGCGTGACCCGCGTGACGCAGCAGACTTGGCTCACCCAGGAGGCATACGACCGGCTCCGCTCCGAGCTCGACTACCTGACCGGCCCGTGGCGTACGGAGATCGCGACCAAAATTGAAGCTGCCCGCGAGGAGGGCGACCTCAAGGAAAACGGCGGCTACCACGCGGCCAAGGAGGAGCAGGGCAAGCAGGAGGCCCGGATTCGCCAGCTCACGGACCTGCTGCGCGACGCCCAGGTCGGCGAGGCACCCGCGGCGACCGGCGAGGCCGGCCCCGGCACCGTCGTCGAGGTGCGCTTCCCCGGCGAACGGGAGACGGAGAAGTTCCTCATCGGCTCGCGCGAGGACCACAGCACGCCCATCGAGGTCTTCTCCCCGGCGTCCCCGCTGGGCGGCGCGGTGACCGGGCGCAAGGCGGGCGAGACCGTCTCCTACACGCTGCCCAACGGCCGTTCGGCCAAGGTCGAGATCGTCTCGGTGTCGCCCTACTCGGGCTGACTACGCCAGCAGCGGACGACTGCCGACCCGGCTGCACGGGTGGCGGCATCGGCGTACCGTCGACGGGTGGAGGATCTGCCGGCACAGCCCAGTCATTCCGTGCCACCGACCGTGCCACCGACCGTGGCATCTCCGGCCCACCCGCCGACGGCCGCCGCCTCGCAGCTCACCACCCTGGGTGAGCTGCGCCGCAGCGGGCACGCGCACCGCCCGGTGCGGACGGAGCTGCGCGACAACCTCGTCGCCCTGATGCGGGGCTACGGCCCCCGGTTCCCGGGCATCGTCGGTTTCGGCGAGACCGTCCTTCCCCAGGTCGAGCGGGCCATCCTGGCCGGCCACGACATCGTCTTCCTCGGCGAGCGCGGGCAGGGCAAGACCCGACTCATCCGCACTCTGGTGAGCCTGCTCGACGAGTGGTCGCCGGCCGTCGCCGGCTGTGAGATCAACGACCACCCCTACGCGCCGGTCTGCGGCCGATGCCGCGCGCTGGCGGCCGATCTCGGTGACGCGCTGCCGGTGGTCTGGCGGCACCGCGGCGAGCGGTTCAGCGAGAAGCTCGCGACCCCGGACACAAGCGTCGGCGACCTCATCGGCGACGTCGACCCGGTGAAAGTCGCCGAGGGCCGCACGCTCGGCGATCCCGAGACGGTCCACTACGGGCTGGTGCCGCGCACCAACCGCGGGATCTTCAGCGTCAACGAGCTGCCCGACCTCGCCGAACGGATCCAGGTCGCGCTGCTCAACGTGCTGGAGGAGCGGGACATCCAGGTCCGCGGCTACCTGCTCCGGCTGCCGCTGGACCTGCTGCTGGTCGCTTCGGCCAACCCCGAGGACTACACCAACCGAGGGCGGATCATCACGCCGCTCAAGGACCGGTTCGGCGCCGAGGTCCGCACCCACTACCCGCTGCACCTCACCGACGAACTGGCGCTGATCCGCCAGGAGGCGGTGATGTCCTGGGCGGGGTCCCCGCTCGGCGCGCCGGAAATACCCGATCACCTGGTGGAGATCGTGGCCCGGTTCACCCGGCTGGTGCGCGACGCCCCCCAGGTCGACCATCGCTCGGGGGTATCGGCCCGGCTGTCGGTGGCCGCGGCCGAGACGGTGGCGGCCTCGGCGGTCCGCCGCGCGGCGCTGACCGGCGAGGAGACGCCCACCGCACGGGTGGTCGACCTCGCCGCGATCGTCCCGGCAGTACGCGGCAAGGTCGAGTTCGACCAGCTGGAGGAGGACCGGGAGGACGAGGTCCTCGCGCTGCTGCTGCGCCGCGCGGTGGCCGAGACGTTCCGGGCGAGGCTGGCCGGCGCGGACCTCACCGGCCTGCAGGCCCGCTTCGACGCGGCTGGCCCGGTCGAGACCGGCGACCTGGTAGCGGCGGCCGAGCTGCTGCGCCGGGCCGGGCCGGTGCCCGGGCTCGCGGCGATCCTGACCAGGCTCGGCGTGGACGGGGCGGAGTCGCCGGGGCTCGCGGCGGCCGCACTGGAGCTGGCGATGGAGGGACTGCACCTCAACCGTCGGTTGGCCAAGGAAGAGCTTCCCGGACGGACCGTCTACGGCACCTGACCCGGCGGCACCTGACCTCGCACGGAAGCTTCCAGGAGGAACAGTGAGTTCCGGAACATTCCGTTATGGCCCGTGGGACGGCGGACCCGATCCACTCGCCTCCCCCTTCACCGCGTCCGACGCCCTGGATGAGATGTCCCGCCAGATTCTGGAGGGACGCACCCCGCGGGAGGCGCTGGAGTCGCTGCTGCGCCGGGGCATGCCGGGCCGGCGTGGTCTGGACGACATGCGCCGGGCCGTCGAGCGGCACCGGCGGGAGGCCCGGTCCCGCGGCCGGATGGACGGGACGCTCCAGGAGGTCCGCCGGCTGCTCGACACCGCCGTGGGCCAGGAACGGGCGGCGCTGTTCCCCGACCCCTCCGACGACGCCCGGCTGCGCGAGGCCGAGCTGGACGCGCTGCCCGCGGACCCCGCCCGTGCGGTGCGCTCGCTCGCCGAGTACGATTGGCGGTCCCCGCCGGCCCGCGAGACGTACGAGAAGATCTCCGAGCTGCTGCGTCGCGAGGTCCTCGATTCCCAGTTCAAGGGAATGAAGCAGGCCCTGGAAGGGGCCGCGCCCGAAGACTTCGCCCGGATCCGGGAGATGGTCGCCGCGCTCAACGCCCTGCTGGAGGCGGACGCCCGTGGTGAGGACACCGACGAGGCGTTCGCCCGGTTCATGCGGGAGTTCGGCGACTTCTTCCCGGAGAACCCCGGCTCGCTGGAGGAACTGGTCGACGCGCTGGCCCGCCGGGCCGCCGCCGCCGCGCGGTTACTGGCCGGGCTCACCCCGCAGCAGCGCTCCGAACTCGCCGACCTGATGTCCACGGCGATGGAGGACCTGAGGCTCGCCGCAGAGATGTCACGACTGGCGCAGGCGCTGCGCGCGTCCCGACCGGACCTCAACTGGGGTGGACGGGTGCGGGGGCGGGCCGGCCGGTCG
The DNA here is from genome assembly GCF_977927585.1 of Frankia sp. CcWB2. Lineage (NCBI taxonomy): Bacteria > Bacillati > Actinomycetota > Actinomycetes > Frankiales > Frankiaceae > Frankia > Frankia sp. CcWB2. The sequence goes on from NZ_CDWRCM010000007.1 coordinate 11,500, forward strand.
GGCGACGGCCTGACCGGCGAGGAACCGCTCGGCCTCGGCGACGCCACCACCGCGCTGGAGGAGCTCGCGGAGCTGGACGAACTGGCCGCCGCGCTGGGGCAGGACTACGCCGGGGCATCCCTGGAGGACGTCGACCCCGAGGCGGTGGCCCGGGCGCTGGGCCGGTCCGCCGTCGACGATCTGCGGGGGCTGCAGGAGATCGAACGGGAGCTGGAACGGCAGGGATTCCTCACCCGCCGGGCCGGGAGCCTCGAGCTCACCCCACGGGCGGTGCGCCGGATCGGGCAGGCCGCGCTGGCCCGGATCTTCCGGCAGATCTCCGCCCGAGGCCGCGGGGATCACAGTGTGACCGACGCGGGTTCCGCCGGGGATCTGCTGGGCACCTCCCGGGCCTGGCAGTTCGGCGACACCCAGCCGATCGACGTCGTCCGCACAGTCCGCAACGCGGTGCTGCGCGGCGGTCCGCCCGGCCGGGGCCACCCGATCCGCCTGGCGGTGGCCGACTTCGAGGTCGCCGAGACGGAGCGCCGCGCCACGGCGGCGGTGTGCCTGCTCGTCGACCTGTCCTACTCGATGGCGCTGCGGGGCACCTGGGGCATCGCGAAGTCGACGGCACTCGCGCTGCACACGCTCGTCAGCACGTCGTTCCCGCAAGACAAGATCCACATTGTCGGCTTCTCGGACTACGCCCGGGAGCTGCGGCCGGTCGAGCTCGCCGGACTCGACTCCGAGATGGTGCAGGGCACGAACCTGCAGCACGCCCTGCTCATCGCGGGCCGGCTGCTGAGCCGCTACCCGCAGGCGGAGCCGGTCATCATGGTAGTCACCGACGGTGAGCCCACCGCGCACCTGCTGCGCGACGGGGCTCCCTCGTTCTCCTGGCCGCCGATGCCCGAGACCCTGGAGCTGACCCTGGCCGAGGTCGACCGGCTCACCCGGCGCGGCGTGACCGTCAATGTGTTCATGCTCGACGACGAGCCACGGCTGGTGCAGTTCGTCGAGGAGATGGCCAGACGCAACGGCGGGCGGGTTCTCTCACCCGATCCCGCCGCCCTCGGCAACTACGTCATCCGGGACTACCTGCGGGCCCGGGGCAGGCACCGCACCGTCCGCTGACCGCCGCGCCGCCCCGCCCGGCTCGGCGGCGAGGCGTTCCCAGAACTCGACCGCGAGCTCCTCGTAGCCGAGCCCGAGATCGAGGGCCCGGCGCAGCGACCAGGCCAGGGCACCCGCGGGCAGCGCGGTCAGGGAGCGGTACACCTCCAGGTGAGCGCGATGCGCCGCCGCCTGGGCCCGCGCGAGCCGGCTGACATCACCCGGCCGGCCCAGATCGGCGAATGCCAGCTTGAGCAGGCCGGGATCGCGCAGCTCGGTGCGCCCGGCCTCCGGGACGGCGAGCCACGCGGCCAACCTGCTCCGGCCGGCGCCGGTCAGGCGAAAGATCGCCGCCTGCGGCCGGACTCCTCCCGTTCCTCAGAAAGGAGTCCGGCCGCGGCAAGGCGGGGCGGCTCCTTGTAGAGCTGGGCGTGCGGAAACGACCAGCAGTTACCGATCGAGCCGGCAACCGCGACCTTGAGCTCGTACGGAGTGGCACTGCCACGCCGCGCTACCTCCCCCAGGACCAGATACGACACCGGCGTCAGCGCGATTCCAGCCATGGTCTCGATGATATGAC
>NZ_CDWRCM010000007.1:13619-15457 GCF_977927585.1 Frankia sp. CcWB2
TGCGGAGGGTTCGAAACGCGCAAGTTATTTCATTTCGACTCCTTGAATGATACGGGTTGATAGGTACTGTCTTTTCCGGACTATCTACCACATAGGGGACGTAATGAAGTAACAAATACGTGATCGAGAGCATCATCGCAGGTCACAGGCCTGTGGAGGGTTCGAAACGCGCAAGTTATTTCATCTCGACTCCATAGCTGTCTTACGCCTACAGTCCTCTCCAGCCGACCCATGGAGATGGGTCGACGAGGCCGGGAGGTGTTGCCCGCCGACCCACCCGTCCCACAACGCCCGCGAGCCGCCACAGAAGGCGACAGTGCTGCTACTCTGCGCTGTCGTGACGTCACAGAGTGCAGACCAGGAGCGCGAGGGGCGGGCGGGCGCGGCACGCCTCCGACCACTCCCGCCGACGGATGTACCCGGCGCCACCCGAGCCCGCCCACGCCCGCCCGCGCGATCGAGGCTCGCCGTCGCGATCCTGCTGACGGCGGGCGTCGCGCTGGCACCCGCGGCCCTTCCGGCCAGCCCCGCCCAGGCGGCGTCGGCCACCGGGCGAGGGAGCGCGCCGATCGCCGCCACGTACCCGGGATCCACCGCGGGACAGCTCCTCTCGGCGCCGGGGGCGGTGACCCTCGCCGAGCAGCGCGAGGTCGAACGGTACTGGAGCGCGGAGCGGCGGGCCCGAGCCTTCGGGGCCCGCACGAACGACCATGCCGATGCCGCCCCCCTCAGTCCCGGGCCGGCCCCGCCTGCCGTCGGCGGCTCCGAAACGGCCGCGAGCGGCGCTCCCCCGCCCCCGAGCGCCGGAATGCCCTACACCCGGGGCGGGCTGGTGACCACGACCACCGGCCGGTTGTTCGCCACCATCGGCGGCGGTGACTACGCCTGCTCCGCGAGCGTCGTGTCCAGCCCCAGTCGTGACCTCGTAGTCACCGCGGGGCACTGCGTGCACGGCGGTACCGGGGAACAGTTCGCGCGGAACGTCATCTTCATCCCCGGGTTCGACAACGGCGCGATGCCCTACGGCATCTGGACCGCCCGCCGGCTCACCGTGACGTCCGGTTGGGCCCATCGGGGCGACTTCGACGTCGACACCGGCTTTGCCCTGTTCAACCCGTCCCCGTCCCGCGGCCGTCATCTCGAGGACACGGTCGGGTCCCAGGGCATCGCCTTCGATCTTCCGGGGACGTATCCGCAGTACACCTTCGGCTACCCGCGGCTGCCCCCCTACGACGGCAGCCAGCTCGTCTACTGCGCCGGCCCCGGCTTCGGCGACCCCTACGGCAGCCCGTCGATCGGCGTCGCCTGCCGCATGACGGCCGGCGCCAGCGGCGGGCCACTGCTCACCGGCCTCGGCCGGCTCGGTTCCGGGCACGGCTGGGTCAACGGGGTGATCAGCTACGCCTATGCCGGAGTCAACGACAAGCTATACGGAACTCACTTCGGCGACGTGGTGAAGTCACTCTACTATCAGTCCTACCGGCTCTAGCGGATCGCCGTCCCCCGGGATATCGCCGTCCCCCGGGATACAGCCGGCTGACGACGATCGATACCTTCTGTGCATGCCGCATTCGGGCAGCTTCGGGCTCCTCCTGACCGTGCACGTCGTCGTCGGGGTCTTCGTCATCGGTCCACTGACACTGATCACCGTGGTCACCCCGCGCCTGCTGCGGTTGGGGGCCGGCGCCCTGCCGATCCTGCGCCTGTGCGTGCGGATGATCCGGGCCCTCACGCTCGCCTCACTGCTCATCGTCGTGACGGGCCTCGGGCTGGTGAATCAGGGATCATTCGGCAGCGTGCGGTCGCTGGGCGACCCCTGGCTGTCGGGTGCCCTCGTG
>NZ_CDWRCM010000007.1:15572-19942 GCF_977927585.1 Frankia sp. CcWB2
GTGGGTGGTGGCCACGGGGATCTCGCTGGGCATAATCGCGCCCGGGCTCGCCCACGCCGTCAAGGAGATCGACGCGGGCGGTGACACGCATCGGCGTACCCTTCCAATCATGGGGGGTGTCGCCGTGAGCACCGCCTGCTGGGTACTGATCATTGCTTCCATGGCCATAAAACCCGGGACCTGACTCGGCCGGGCCACCGCGACGATCCGGGCGGGTCGGCGCTCAGCTCGCCTGCGCGAGCGTCCCGCGACGATCGACTCCCCCGCGATGCACGACATCCCCGCGATGCACGACATCGTCAAGCTTGTCCAGGATGCGGCCCCAGACCTGGCGGGGGAGCTCATGCCCCATCCCGTCGATCTCCAGCAGCTCCGCGAGCGGGATCGCCGCAGCCGTCAACCGACCACCGAGGACCGGGACGAGCGGGTCCGCGTCACCGTGGACGACGAGGGTGGGGACCGGGAGCCGCGCGAGCCCGGGGGTGCGGTCGGGCGCCGCGAGCACGGCGGCGATCTGGCGCATAGCCCCGACCGGGTTCGGGCGACGGCCCCATTGGATCTCGGCCCGCCGCCGCAGCCACGCCACGTCCGGCTCGAACAGCGGCGAGCCCAGGACCTCCTGTGCCTCGTGCCCGGCGAGGACGAACTCCTCCAGGTCGGCCGGCGCCGGCCGCAGGAACAGCGCGATCGCCTCGGCGGTCGGCTGCACCCGGTGGTCACCCGGATGGGACATCATCGAGGTGAGGCTGCGCACCCGCTCGGGGTTCCCGAGGGCCGCGATCTGGGCGATCATGCCACCCATCGAGCTGCCCATCAGGTGCGCCGACTCGATTCCGAGGGCGGTCAGCAGGCCGATTGCGTCCGCGGCCAGGTCCTCGAGCCGGTAGGGGGCGAGGTCGAAGCGACCGCTCAGGATCGCTGCCAGGTCGGGCCGACCGAGCTGGTCGAGATGAGTGGACAGTCCCACGTCCCGGTTGTCGAAGATAATCGTTCGATAACCGCGACGGCCGAGCGCGGCCAGCAGGTCCGGGTGCCAGCCTACGAGCTGCTGCCCGAGGCCGCCGATCAGGAGCAGCGGCAACCCGTCCTCGTCGCCGTGGATCTCGTAGGCGAGGTCGATGCCGTTGACCGAGACGATGCCCATGGTCGGAAGGTAGCCATCCCATGGCGCCGGCGCACGAGTTCCGCCGGCAATCGGCCGGAGGTCACCCGAAAGGGCCAGGCGGATGCCGGCAGCGCGGCCGTCGAGCGGCGAACACCCCACCCGTCAACTACTTTAGGTAGTCACTCGACCTCCTATAGCGATTATCCTGCTGGGCAACCCCACCGGACGGGCACACGTGATCTTTCCGACGATCGAGTTTGCGGCGTTCCTTGTCGTGGTGCTGGCGATCTCCTGGCTGCTGATGCCCCGGCCGAGGCTGTGGAAGCCGTTCATCCTCGGGGCGTCGTATTTCTTCTACGGCTTCGCGGACGCGCGCTTCGTGCTGCTGATCGTGGCCTCCACCTTGATCAACCAGGGCGCCGCCGTCGCGATCCATCGCTGGCTCGACCGCCGCATCCTCATCGCCGCGATCGTCTGCGACCTCGGCCTGCTCGGCTGGTTCAAGTACTACAGCTTCTTCGCCCTGTCGGTGGACCGCGCGCTGGCCGAGATCGGTCTCCCCACATCGCTGCCCCTGCTCCAGGTGGCGCTGCCGATCGGGATCTCGTTCTTCACCTTCCAGGCGCTGTCCTACGTCATCGACGTCCATCGCGGCACCAGCGCACCCGCGTCGCTGCTGGACTTCGCCGTGTACGAGGCGTTCTTCCCGCACCTGGTCGCCGGTCCCATCGTGCGTGCGCGCGAGTTCATCCCCCAGCTCGCCACGCCACGGGACCCGAACCAGGTCCAAGCCACCCGGGCCGTGTTCCTGATCGTGGGCGGCCTGGTCAAGAAGGTGGTGCTCGCCGACCTGATCGCCTCGCGCCTCGTCGACCCCGTCTTCGACGCGCCCGGCCAGCACTCGTCGCTGGAGATCGCCACGGCCGTCTACGGCTACGCCGTGCAGATCTACTGTGACTTCTCGGCGTACTCCGACATCGCGATCGGGATCGCCCTCCTGCTCGGCTTCCGCTTCCCGGATAACTTCGACCGTCCCTACGCGGCCACCACCCTGCAGGACTTCTGGCGCCGCTGGCACATGACCCTGTCCCGATGGCTCCGGGACTACGTCTACCTACCGCTCGGAGGGAACCGGAAGGGGCGTCGGCGCACCTACCTCAACATCATGATCACCATGACTCTGGGTGGTCTCTGGCACGGCGCCGCCTGGACGTTCGTCCTGTGGGGATCGCTGCACGGCGGTGGCCTGGTGACCGAACGCCGGATACGTGCCCGACGGGCGGACCGGATCCGGGCGGCGGAATGGGCACGAGCCACGGGGCAGGCCCGAGTCACAGGACAGGAGCAGATCACGGGACAGGCCGAATCGGCGGGGCTCTCCGCGATGCCACTACCCCGGCCGGGATCGGAGAGCCCCGCACCGGTCCTTTCCCCTGGCGGATCCGGCGCCGTTGCTGGTCCCGGTCTCGCTGCCGGCTCCAGCACCGCCGACAGCCCCGCGGGGACGCCGACCACGGCGAGCCGCCGGACGATCACCGCCACACAGGCCTCACTTCCCGAAGCGGCACCCAACCCGATCCGCGCCTGGGCCGGCCGGCTGGCCGTCTTCCACTTCGTGTGTGCCACCTGGGTCCTGTTCCGAGCGCCCGACCTGGCAACGGCGCGCGAGCTCGCCGTCCGGCTGTTCACCGCGGGCGGACCGGCGCCGCTGGTCACTCCGACGGTCCTCGCCGCCATCGGGGTGGGACTGGCCACCGCCGCCGTCCCGCGCGCCTGGTGGATCCACGCGCAGGTCGCCTTCGCCCAACTGCGCCTTGGCGCCCAGATCGCGCTGCTCACCCTGAGCATCATGATCATTTATGCGATCGTCGGCCCGCAGGACGTCGCGCCGTTCATCTACTTCCACTTCTGAGTCACGCTCGCCTGCTCTCCCCGTCCCGATCCCGATCCCGATCCCGATCCCGATCCCGGTGCCGGAGCCAGTGCCGGAGCCGGAGCGTTGCCCCGGCCGGGGCCGCCCAGGCCGGACGATACGAGCGGCGGAGAGCGGAGCCTTGACTTAAGGTAATCGAACAACAACGCCTGATCACATTCCGGGGCATCTGTGACCTGCGCCGACGAAGCCGAGGGACGATGACTGAGCGTGAAGATCCGGCGCCACCGGGGCCACCGGCGACCGCACCCGCGGCGACCACCGGCGTCGTCCGGGCCCGGCAGGCCTTCCTGCTGGTAGCCGTCACCCTGGGTCTGCTGGCGGTGCTCCGCGCCTCAGCGATGGTGCACGGGGGCGAGGGCATGCGCCCAGGACTCACCCGCACGCTCGTGCTGGGCATGGCCCGGCCGATCGAACGGATCACCCGGACCGTCCACCTCGACGAACCGGACCGGTGGTTGTCGCGCGCGTTCGGTCACGACGCCAAGCCCGGCGGCACCTTCTCCGAGCTGGCATCGGCGGCCAGTCGGGCTGAAGCCGAGCCCGATCACCCTGGCGCCTCCGGGCCGGGCGCCGCCGGTTCCCACCGCTCCCCACTGCCACCGCGCCACCCGACCGCGGCCGATCCGCTGCGCGTCCTGGTCACCGGGGACTCGCTGACAGAATCACTCGGTCCGACCATCATGAACAGTGCGCCCGCCACGATCCGGGCACAGACCGAGACGCGGTTCGGCACGGGCCTGGTGCGGCCCGACTTCTTCGACTGGGCCACCCATGCCCGGACGCAGATCACGCAGCGCAACCCGGAGCTGGTGATCGTCGCCATGGGCGGGAACGACGGCCAGGGCATCACGCTTCCGGACGGAACCGTCCTGCCGGCCGGATCGGACGCGTGGGCCGCCGAGTACCGACGGCGTGCCATCGTCGTGATGCGGATCTGGAGCGGCGACGGGGCCCGCCGAGTGCTGTGGCTCAGCCTCCCGCCGGCCCGGCCGGACCAGCTGAACGGCTACTTCCGCCGACTGAACGAGGCGACCCTCGACGCCACGACCAGGGTGGTCGGAGCCCGATATCTCGACCTCACCCCGTGGTTGTCGAAGAACGGCGCGTACAGCGACTACCTCACCGGCACGGACGGTAACACCGTCCTGGCCCGGGCCCGTGACGGCGTGCACCTGAGTCTCGACGGCGCGCGGATCGCCGCGGGACACATTCTGGAGACCGTGCGCAGCACGTGGAACCTGCGGTGAACGACGATCGGAGCGACCGGCGGAGGCCGGACCGAGCGAACGCTCAACGGGGGCGGAACCCGAAGCCCGCGCCGTCCAGATC
>NZ_CDWRCM010000007.1:20425-21882 GCF_977927585.1 Frankia sp. CcWB2
CCGCCGCACCGGACACCGAGATCGCGGCGACCAGATCGTCGGCGAGGACCGCGAGCTGGTCGGTCAGGGCGTGCGGCGCCAGCCGCGGTGGACGAGCGCCGGCCGGCACTCCCGTGCCGGCCCGCTCGCCGAGCGACGCCAGTTCGTCGAGCAGCCGAACGGCCCGCTCCGCCCTGGTGCCACCGGATTCCACCGGAACATCCCATGATGACCCGGACCAGCACCGAAGGCGGTGAATCAGCAGGCCGACCTCACGGGTGAGATCACGGACCTCGTCGGACATCCGGGCAGGATACCTGACGATGACGGGAACGGGTCTTGCTCTCTACTATGGTATAGGGCACCCTCCAGACATGGTCCGTTGACGTCGGGTTTCATCTCAGGAGGCGCGCATGTCGCTGAACCGCTCCGCCCAGACCCACCAGATCCTCATCGAACGGATACCGAAGGCAACCGGCCACGACGTGAACCACTGGCTCGATCGGCTCGACGACGGACCCGGCCTGCTCCGCTTCGCGGAGCGCGTCAACTGGCTGCGGGCCGAGCACGACCTGCCGCACTGCTATGCGGCGGCCCTGGTCCATGAGGCCGATCTGCGGCGGCGGGCGATCCGCGCGTAGGCACCTCGGCAGCGTCGGCACCTCGGCAGCGTCGAGCGCGCAGGCTCGGCCGCCCGGTGAGGTATCGAGGTAAGGCGCGGGTACCCGGCGCGGGACGCGGACGCGGTCCGCACCGTTGACGCGCCGGGTCGGCCACCGGGCACATCACAATGACTACATGGACCTCGACGCAGCCACGGAGTTCGTACGCGATCATCACCGGGCGGTACTCAGCACCACCCGCCGGGACGGCACGCCCCAGATGTCACCGGTGACCGTCGGGGTGGATACCGACGGGCATCTGCAGATCAGCAGCCGGCTCACCGCCTACAAGGTCCGCCACATCGAGCGGGATCCGACCGTACGGATCTGTGTGTTCCCCGATGAGTTCTTCGGGCCCTGGGTGCAGATCAACGGAACCGCCGAAGTCATCCGGCTACCGGCGGCGATGGACCTCCTGATCGCCTATTACCGAGACATCGCGGGTGAGCATCCCGACTGGGACAACTACCGGGCGGCGATGATCCGCGATCAGCGATGCATCATCCAGATCACTCCGCGGTCGGCGGGGCCGGACGTCTCCGGCTGAGGACCAGGCTTGAGGACACCGTTGCATAAGAGCGCCCTGACCCTGCCCGCCCTGACCTGATCGTCGGCGGGGCCTCGGCCCCACGACGGACCCGCGCGCTACTGCCGCAGCTTGGAGAGCAGGCGCAGCATCTCCAGGTAGACCCAGACGAAGCCGATCAGCAGGCCGAATCCCGCCCGCCACGCCTCGGAACGCGGCGCATGGGACTCGATCGCCCGCTCGATGTAGTCGAAGGCGAGGATGAACTGCAGGCTCGCGACGCCGAGCAC
>NZ_CDWRCM010000007.1:21981-22816 GCF_977927585.1 Frankia sp. CcWB2
GAGCACGAGCACGAGCACGAGCACGCTGAACAGGATGCCGAGCGGCGTCGCATCGTTGATCACCGGCAGGTGGCTTCCACTGGTGGCCCTGATCACGAGGTCGGTCAGGCCGAGGAGCACGACCCCGAGGAGCACGCCGAACACGATGCGGGCCATCCGGGGGGTGGCCCGCAGCCGGCCGCTACGGTAGGCAACCAGCATCGCGACGAAGATCAGACCGGTCCCGAGCAGGGCCTGTGGGATGATGCCGTTGAAGGTGTCCTCGTAGTAGCGTGAGACCGCCCCGACCGCCACCCCTTCGATCAGGGCAAAGGCGATGATGAGCGGCGGACTGATCAGGTTGCGAAACGAGACGAACAGACTGATCGTCAGGGCGACGAGGCCGGCCCCAGCGCAATGCCGGGCGAGTCCGGTGCGAGGGCCCAGCCGACCGCGCCACCGGCCGCCAGCAGCGCGAACAGCCCCAGCGTGTGCACGACGACGTCGTCGATCGTGAGGGTGGTGGGCTGGCGGTAGTGGCTCGCCAGCTCCTCGGGGGTCGGCGTGGGAGGAGACGCGAAACCACCACGACGGAACGCGGGGTTCGAGGAACGAAGGTCGGCCATGGAGCCGGCTCCTCTCGGTCGCCTCCGGGGAGGCATCACCCTCGGTGACTACAGCCTACGTCACCGTATGGAACGTTCCTTGGGACGCAGGAGTTCCCGGCGCACCGGACACGGTGGACGGCGACAAGACATCGCGACACACGCCCACGCGCATCCTCACAGCGACGAAGCCTTCCCCTCGTCGGCCGCGGTTCATCGGTCAGATGCCCGGACGACCGAGAAAGGATTGT
>NZ_CDWRCM010000007.1:23313-32305 GCF_977927585.1 Frankia sp. CcWB2
GCCGGTGGTCGGAGTCGAACCGACACTCGAGCTGTTTTTAGGACAGCCTCCTCTACCAGTTGGGATACACCGGCTCGTCTACATCGCTGATGTTTCTACCACGCTACGTAGGGTCTGGGAATAACACATGCGGAAAAAGTGGTCCGGAGATGGCGGCACGACCGAAAGCGTGACTCATCGTGACGAGGATGCCGACTGTTCGCCATCCCCTTCGATCAGTGGACAACCCAGATCGCTAAAAGGCGGGCCCGCCGTCGGGTTTGGTCTTGACGGCCAGAGCGGAGACGCGGGAAAACACCCCCACCTAAGTGCCGCGAAGCCACGAGGGCCGGTGAACCGTCGCGACCGGGGGACGATTCACCGGCCGCGGGAGATCCTGCCGGCCGGTGCGGCCCGGACAACATCCTCACCCGGGGACGCGGCCTCACCGCCCTCGGCATCGCCGGCCGAGCCGGCGGCGACGGCGGGCGCGGGGGCACCGGGAGCGGGGGGGCGAGTGGTCCCGTTCCGCCCGCTCGTCGTGGCCGTCGTAGCCGTCGTAGCCGTCGTGGCCGGAGTGCCGGGCGTGCCTGGGGAGATGGCCGCGGCGAACGCGGGCGGCATCGCCGCTCGGCGGAACTCGGCCCGGGGATCGGCGAAGGATCCGAGCGAGACGATCTCGCGGCGGAAGAACAGTGCCAACGACCAGTCTGCGACCACCCTGGTCTTGCGGTTGAGGGTGGGAACCCTGCCCAGGTGGTACGTCCGGTGCATGAACCAGGCGGGCCAGCCGCGCAGCTTGACCCCATAGACCTCGGCGACACCCTTATGCAGGCCCAGGGACGCCACGCTGCCGGCATAGCTGTGCTCGTACGGTTCGATGGGCTCGCCGCGCAGTTCGGCGAGGATGTTGAGAGCCAGCCGGCGGGCCTGGCGGACGGCGTGCTGGGCCGAGGGACTGGTTGTGACATCCTCGCCCCTGGTCAGGTCGGGCACGGCCGCGCAGTCACCCGCGGCCCACGCGTCACCCACCCCGTCGACCTGCAGGAAGACGGTCGCGCGCACCCGACCTTGATCGTCCAGGGGCAGATCCGTGTCGGCCAGCATCGGGTTCGCCCGCACCCCGGCCGTCCACACGATGGTGCCCGCGTCGAACTTCTCGCCGTTATTCAGTACAACCCGCCCACCGACCAGGCTCTCGACCCGCGTGTTCAACCTAACGTCGATACCCCGCTGCTCGAGCTGCCGGAGAGTATAAATCCCCATTCCGGGTGAAACCTCGGGAAGAATACGGCCGGCGGCTTCAACGAGGACCCACCGCATATCCGTCGGTTCCAGATCAGGATAGAAAGAACACGCATCGCGGGCCATGTCCTCCAACTCGGCAAGAGCCTCTATTCCGGCATATCCTCCACCGATGAAGAGAAAGGTCAGCGCCCGGCGCCGGACCTCAGGATCGGTCACCGAGGCGGCCGCGTCCAACCGGCTGATGACCTGATTACGGAGATAAATGGCCTCGGCCGCGCTCTTGAAGCCGATGCCCTGCTCCGCGAGCCCCGGGATCGGAAGGGTTCGCGCTACCGATCCTGGACACATCACCAAGATGTCGTATTTAAGATCAAATCTCTCGCCAAGGGATGGTTGGATCACAGCGGTCCGTGTCCCATGCGACACCTGAAGCGCGCTTCCACTGACAACCCGACAGCCCTTCAGGACCTTACGTAGCGGTACCACCACGTGCCGTGGCTCAAGGTTGCCGGCCGCCGCTTCCGGGAGGAAAGGCTGATAGGTCATGTACGAGTTGGGCTCGACGACTGTGACCGATGCCTCGCCCTGGCGCAGCTTCCGCCGCAGCCGCAGGGCCGTGTACATGCCGACGTATCCTCCGCCGACGATGAGGATGTGCGGTGGTTGCCCGTAGCCCATGGCAAAAACGTACCCACGAGGGCCGTGTTACACCCCGGTCCCGGGCTGGCCGCCCAGCTTTTTTCGTGACGCAGGACACGAATACCGGCGGTCTTCGGCCCGTGGTGCCGATGCGTCCGGACCGTGTTCCGGCTCACCTTCTGTGTCGACGGCCACAAGGACAAAGGCTTACCCCGCCCGCTCAACCACTTCCGCGAGCGCCGCCGCCGTGCCAAAAATCGTGTCAAGCATCACTTCGGTGACCCGGCCGGTGAAGGTGTTCTGTTGGCTTGGGTGATAGCAACCGACGATCGACACCCCGGATACGGGAAGTTCGGCCCGCACGCCGTGCCCGAACGACACCCGGCGCGGAGGAACCGGGAATCCGGCCTGGGCCAGGGCGGGCCACAGGGCGGACCAGGCGAATCCACCGAGGACGACGATGACCCGCAGGGTGGGCCGGACGAGCTCGAGGTCACGCACCAACCAGGGCCGGCAGGTGTCACGCTCCGTGGTGGTCGGCTTGTTCGCGGACGGAGCGCAGCGGACGACGGCGACGATGCGCGTGGCCGTCAGACGCTGACCGTCCCCGGCGGACACCGAGGTCGGCAGCGCCGCCAGCCCGACGCGGTGCAACGAGGCGAACAGCCAGTCGCCGCTGCGGTCCCCGGTGAAGATGCGTCCGGTGCGGTTCCCTCCGTGGGCCGCGGGCGCCAGACCGACGACGAGGATCCGGGCGTCGCCCGGGCCGAACGAGGACACCGGACGCCCCCAGTAGGCCTGCTCGGCGAAGGCCGCCCGCCGCACCGCCGCGACTTCTTCCCGCCAAGTGACCAGGCGCGGGCAGGCCCGGCAGACGGACATCCGGGCATCGAGCTCCCGGCTGCCCGTCGCGTCGGCGGCCAACGCGCGGGCCTCGGCCGGCGTGGCCGCGACCGGTGTGTCGGCGGCGGCGAGGTCCCCCGGCCAACCGCTTCCCGGCCGCACCGGGCCCCGTGACCGGACCGGGCCACCCGTCCCGCCCGTCACCCCGCCCCGCCGGTCCGCGTACAGCCGGTCCTCATACCAACGGGCCGGCTACCGACGGGCCGGCGGTGACGGGCAACGCCGCCCGCTCGGGCCCGGTGGCCGGGGCGCCCGGCGCGGCGGCTAGGGCCAGCGATATCCCGTCGAGGATGTCGCGTTCGCTTGCCACCACCGCCGCGGCGCCCGTTCGCTCGACCAGGGTGCGCAGCACGAGCGCGCCGGCGGCGATAACGTCCACCCGACCCGGGTGCATCACCGGCAGGGCCGCGCGCTGGTCGTGCGTCATCCTCAGCAGCCGGTCCGTGACCTGCGCGACCTGCTCCGCCGCCGTCACGGACAGGTGGATGCGGGCCGGGTCGTACTCGGGGAGATCAGCCGCGAGGGCGGCGACCGTGGTGACGGTCCCCGCGACGCCGACCAGCGTCGCCGCCTCGGTCAGGGGCACGGTGCGGGCGGCGATGTCGAGTGCCGCGTGCACGTCGGCAACGATCGCCGCGGCCTGCGCGCCGGTCGGCGGATCATCGTGCAGGTGCCGCTCCGCCAGCCGCACGCATCCGACGTTCACCGAGCGGGCGGCCCGCACCCCGCTCGCGTCCCCGAGGACGAGTTCGGTCGAGCCGCCGCCGATGTCGGCGAGCAGGATCGGCGTGGCGACCGGGTCGGATCCCGCCGCGCCCGCCCCCGTCGGCGTGCCCTCGACCGAACCGGCAAGCGAACCGGCGTCCAACGAACCGGCTCGGCCGACGAGGTCACCGATGGCGCCACCGAAGGACAGGGCCGCCTCCTCGTCCCCGCTGATCACCTCGGGGTCCACACCGAGGATTGCGCGGACCCCGGCGACGAGCTCATGACGGTTGCGCGCGTCGCGGGTCGCGCTCGTGGCGACCATCCGCACCCGTGAGGCTCCCAGCCGCTCGATCTGCTCGGCATAGTCCCGCAGCGCGGTGAAGGTGCGGGCGAGCGCCTCCGGCGCGAGCTCACCGGTCCGGTCGACCCCGGCCCCCAGCCGGACGATCTCCATCTGGCGGGCCAGCTCGTACAGGGTCGATCCCTCGACGTCCGCCACCAGCAGACGGATCGAGTTGGTTCCACAGTCGATCGCGGCGACCCGACTCACGGTCTCTCCTCCCCGGTCAAATCCCCTATCGGATCTCTATCGGATCTCTATCGGATCCTCCGTCGGGTCCCCTATCGGATCCCCTGTCGAACGACTGCCGGTCGGTCCGTCGCCCGCCGGCCCGCCGCCTGGGGCGGGTCCGGGCTGCGGGCCTCGTCGACGCCCGGACATCGGCCACCGGCCACGCACGGCCCCTGCCGCCCCCAGTCGGGAACAGCCGCAAGGGCCTCGTCACCGAACGGATTGACTCCCGGACCCACGGCGAGACTGTGCGCTACGAGGACGTGCAGGCACTTGACCCGATCGGGCATGCCACCCGCGCTCGGGGCCGCGGGCAGCACCTCGTGCGCGTCGCGCCGGGCGAGGTAGTCCCGGTGGGCGGCGGCGTAGGCGGCGGCGAGCCGCGGATCCTCCGCCAGCCGGGCTGTCATCTCGCGCATCACCCCGGCCCCCTCCAGCCGCGAGATCGCCGACGCGGCCCGGGGGCAGGTGAGGTAGTACAGGGTCGGGAAGGGGGTGCCGCCGGCAAGCCGCGGTGCGGTCTCGACCACGTCGGGAAGACCGCACGAGCAGCGATGAGCCACCGCGAGGACGGCTCGCGGCTCGCGGGAGAGCTGACAGCGCACAATCTCGAGATCCTCGGCCGTCACCGCCGGTACCATGCTCGCCCCCTCGCCGTCATCACCGTCCGCCAGGACCGTTCCTTCGCCCTTCGCCGCACCGGGGCCGGGGCTCCCGCCCCGTGACCGCTACGGCGTCGAGATCTCCGACCAGAGCCGGGCGTACCAGGCCGAACCCCCGGACGACCCGCCGCGGGTCTCGTCGCCGTCCTTGGTGGGTGCCGGTTTGATCGGCATCAGGTACGCCCGTTCACCGGGCTTGACGTAATGCAGCCGACGGCGCGCCTCGTCCTCGACCCAGGCCTGGTCGTCGTATCGCTCGACCGTCGCCCGCAGCTCATGGACCCTCGCCTGGGCCTGCGCGTTGGTCCGGCTCAGCTCGGAGAGCTTGGCCTGCTGCTGCAGGTACAGCCGCAGCGGATAAGCGAGGGTCAGGACCAGCACGCAGATCACGACGGCGAGCAGGGTCGCCCTCGTGGTCAGCGCGGTGTTCCGCGGCGGCATGGGATCAGCCGGCCTGCCCGTGGCGGGGGAACGCGGCGGCGCCCGCGTACCGGGCCGCGTCGTCGAGTTCCTCCTCGATGCGCAGCAGCTGGTTGTACTTCGCGACCCGCTCCGAGCGCGCCGGGGCGCCAGTCTTGATCTGACCGCAGTCGACCGCGACGGCGAGGTCGGCGATGGTGGTGTCCTCGGTCTCGCCGGACCGGTGGGACATCATCGCCCGGTAGCCGCTACGGTGGGCCAGGTTCACCGCGTCAAGCGTCTCGGTCAGCGTGCCGATCTGGTTCACCTTCACCAGCAGGGCGTTCGCGGCCTTCAAGGCGATCCCGCGGGCCAGCCGCTCCGGGTTGGTCACGAACAGGTCGTCCCCGACGAGCTGCACCTTGCCACCGAGCCGCTCGGTGAGCGCCACCCAGCCGTCCCAGTCATCCTCGGCCAGCGGGTCCTCGATGGAGACGATCGGGTATGCGGAGACGAGCTCGGCATAGTAGTCGCTCAGGTACTCGGCGCTACGCGAGTTGCCCTCGAAGGCGTACGACCCGTCCGCGTAGAACTCGGTGGAGGCGACGTCCAACGCCAGGGCGATGTCTGTCCCCAGGGCGAAGCCGGCCTTGTCGATCCCCTCGGCGATGAGGTCGAGAGCCTCGCGGTTGGTGGGCAGGCTCGGCGCGAAGCCGCCCTCGTCGCCCACGCCGGTCGCCAAGCCCCGCGCCTTCAGCACGCTCTTGAGCGCGTGGTAGACCTCCGCACCCCAGCGCAGCGACTCGGCGAAGGTGCTCGCGCCGATCGGAGCAATCATGAACTCCTGGATATCGACGTTGGTGTCGGCGTGGGCACCACCGTTGAGGATGTTCATCATCGGCACCGGGAGCAGGTGCGCGGTCGGGCCTCCCAGGTACCGGAACAGCGGCAGGCCACTCGACGACGCCGCCGCCTTGGCCACCGCCAGGCTGACCCCGAGCAGGGCGTTGGCGCCGAGGGCCGACTTGCCCGGGGTGCCGTCGAGGTCGATGAGCGTCGCGTCGAGAAGACGCTGCTCGGTGGCCTCCAACTCCATGATCGCCGGACCGATCCGGTCGATCACCGCGGCCACGGCCTTGGTCACGCCCTTGCCGCCGTAGCGGTTGTCCCCGTCGCGCAGCTCGACAGCCTCGAAGGCGCCGGTGCTCGCCCCGCTGGGCACCGCGGCGCGGCCCAGCGTGCCGTCCTCCAGAACGACCTCGACCTCGACGGTGGCGTTACCGCGCGAGTCAAGGATCTCGCGGGCTCCGACGGCCTCGATGGACGGCACGGCTTCGACCTCCGGTATGCGCTCTGACACGGAACGATGACGCGGCGGCAGCAGCGGACCGCCACGGGCCGGTGACCGGAAGCCACCACACCGCGGCAGGCCACCGGGGCAGACCCTGATGGCCTGCCGCGGATCGCAGCGCGGGACGAGCGGTGCCGTCCGGACGAAACCGGTCGCTGCGAGACTACCGTCGCCCCACGGCGACGCGACGCCGGTCCCGGCCCGGCGCGGCGCGGCGCGGCGCGGCGCGTCCATTCACCGGCCACCCGACGGTCATTCCACCGCCTGCCTGGCCGTCGGGCACCCGGGCGTCGATCCTCCCGCGGACGGCGGTGTCACGCATCCCACAGGCCGGCGAGTTCGTTGTGGGCCACCGGTGCGGACCGGCTAACCGATCCGCCCGATCGGCGGCATGACCAGCGGACCGGCCGAGGGCAGACCGAGCCGCGCCGCCAGCGGTGCCAGCGCCCCCCAGCCCGGGACGAAGCCGGCACCGGGACCGGGGCCGAGCAGGCCCAGGGCGGACCCGGCCACCGACCCGGCCACGGACGCGGCGGCCCCGCGGTCCTCGCTGGACTTCGGCGACCGGACCCGTTCCAGCACCGACGGCTTGGGCGTCAGCCGCACCCGCGGGGTCTCACCGGCCGGCAGACCGGCGCGCGACCAGGCAAGTTCGATCGCCTGCGCCAACCCGCCGAGGACGTCCACCAAGCCGTGCGCATGGGCGTCCGCGCCGGTCCACACCCGGCCGCGGGCCAGCTGGTGCGCCTGGTCCCGGGACAGCCCGCGAGCGGTCGCTACCTTGTCGACGAAGTCGGCGTAGACCCGGTCCAGGAACTCCTCCAGCTTCTCCCGCTCCCCCGGGGTGAAGGGCCGCCGCGGCGACATCATCAGCGCATGCTCACCCTCCGCGACGGCACCGAAGCCCACTCCCACCTTGTCGAGCAGGCCGCTGATCACCTGCTTGCCGGCGAACACCCCGATCGAGCCGGTCAGCGTGCCGGGGTTCGCCACGATCGCATCGGATGCCAGGGCGACGAAGTAGCCACCGGAGGCCGCCACGTCACCCATCGAGACGATCAGCGGCCGACCGCTGGCCCGGAACCGCTCGGCCTCCCGGCGGACCAGGTCGGATGCGACGTAGGAACCCCCAGGGCTGCTCACCCGGAACACCGCCGCCGCCACCGCGGGATCACGCGCGGCGGAGCGGAAGGCCGCCGCGGTGGCCTCCGCGGCGAGCACCGGCCCGGAGAACGGACCCGGGGCACCGTGTCCGAGGACGACCGGCCCGGTCCCGTGGATGAGCGCGATGACCGCCTTCTTCGGGTCGCGATGCGGCGCCGTCACGGAGGGGGCCAGCGCACTCGTCCCGATGCCCGCGGCCTCGTCCGGGTGGAGGTGAGCCTCCCCGGCGCCGTCGGGACGGGAGCCGTCCCGATCATCGGGAACCTCGCGGAAGAAGAAAGCCGCCGGGCTGCCGGCCGCCAGCGCCGCTACGCGGCGCGCCGGGAACTTCTCCCACCGCTCGACGGACCGCCGGTAGGCGGAGGCGTACATCAGAACCGGCTCCGCGCCGGGCCCGCGGCGCGCATCGTCCCGGCCCGCGCCCTCCCCATCATCCTCGAATCCGGCCAACGGCCCCCGCGTCACCCGTTCCCGTGCCGCCGCGTACACCTCGTCGCGGTAGCCGAGACGGTCGACGAGACCGGTGTCGAGCGCGACGGACCCGGCCAGCGGTCCGAGATCGATCAGACGCCGGACCCGGTCGGTGGACAGCCCGCGTCCCTCGGCGATGCCGGCCACGATCTGGTCGGAGCTGGACTCGATGATCCGGCTGACCGCCTCCAGGTGCGCCGGGGTGAAGTCCCGCTCCACCAGCGTGTTGACGGCGTTCTTGTACTCGTACCGCTGGCCGATCTCGACGGAGATGCCGAGCCGGTCGAGCGATCCTCGCAGGAACGGCGCCTCCATCCCGAGACCGGTCAGGCCGCAGTCACCGGGCGGGGCGAGCCAGATCTCGTCGAACGCGCAGGCCAGATAGTAGGGCGCCGTGCCGCCCCCGAACTCCCCGAAGGTGTCCGCGTAGGCGATGGCGGTGCCACCGGCCGCACGAAACGCGGCGATCGCGGCGCGAATCTCCTGGATACGTGCCAGCGGCATCCCGCAGGCGGCGATGTGCGCGACTACGACGGACACCCGGGGATCCTCGGTCGCGTACCGTAGGCCTTCGACAACATCCCGCAGGGTCGTCCGGCGCCGGGCGAGCGCCAGGGTGATCGGGTCGGTGGGGGCGCCTTCGATCGGGTCGACCGTCAGATCAAGTTCAAGGACGATCGGAGCCGTCCGCCGCGCCGCGATCTGGCGGACGTCGGCCAGCGCCTTACGTGGGATGGCAGCCATGCCCTCAGAGGCTAGCCTTCCCCCACACGGCGCCTTCGGTGCAGTGCGGGGACCCCTGGCACCAGGCGCCGTACGGAGTCTCCGTTCAGTCGCCTCCGGCGACCTCTCTGAGATAACCAACAGACAGCCCACGACGCCTCCGGCGCAGCGTGG
>NZ_CDWRCM010000007.1:32404-34606 GCF_977927585.1 Frankia sp. CcWB2
AGCATCCCCTGGGAGTTGCTGGAAAATAACCTCAGGTTTTGATCTTGGTCTTGCCGGTGAGATTCGCGAGGCCCGCCGCGGTGAGTGCGATGATCGGTGTCCGCGGATCAGGCGGTTCCGCGCGACCGTTTCGCGTCGTCGTGCAGCCCGCCGACGAACGACTCCGCGACGCTGACCTGCTCCCGAAGCGTAGAGAGCTTTTCCTCCGCGAGTACCACCCAGGTGCCAAGCCGTTCCTGGAGCTCGGCCCGGGCGTCCGCGGCGAGGTCGGGCTCGGCGAGCTCGTCGCGAAGGGCCAGCAGCGACCGTATCTCCTCCAGGGTGAACCCCAGCGGTTTCATCTTCTTGATGAGGAGCAGCCGCTCGATGGCATCATCGTCGTAGAGACGAAATCCCCCTACGGTCCGACCTACCGGCATGAGGAGCCCCGATTCCTCATAGTAGCGGACTGTTCGCAGGGAGAGACTGACCCGCTCCGCAACGTCCCCGATCTGGTAAACGTCGCCACGGGTCGTGTTCGATCCCGAAACACCACGGCGATTGGTGGACAACTCGGCCCTTACGTTAAGGTAGATATTGGACGACCGGACCGGACGCCAGGCAATCGACTGTACGTCGATCGGCGATGCAGCGCCCCCTTTGCCGAGGCGGGGGAGCGCGGGACGCCCGAGCGTGCCGTCCGTCGTCCGGTACCGACCGGAACGCGTTACCGGAAACGTGAGATACGTCACGTCGGGGCCGTCGCGCTCGCCGGTGCGACCCTGCAGCTGCGCCCTCGGCTTCCACCTGACCGGCCCCGCGTTCGCCTGGACGCGCACGTTACCCCGGCCCCGACGGGCACGGCGCCGGCCCGAACGGGAGGAGGGTGGGTTGCCGGGGCGGGTGGGAAGGTTGTCGTAGGCTGGACATATCGTCTGTGCCGACAGGGTTGAGCCGATCAAGGTCGGCCCGGTATCGGGGCTGGCCCGGTATTAAGGCTGGCCCGGTATCAGGGTCAACTGGGTATCAAGGTCGGCCCGGTATCGGGCCTGATCCGGTATCGAGATCGACTGGGTATCGAGGTTGACCCGGCGCCTGCGGACCGGGGCATCGCCGGGCGGAAGCGTCGTGTGGAGCGGGGCCGGGCGGTAGATCAGGGCCGGATCGGCCTTGCCGTGTCACGTCGTCCGATCCCAACCAGTCGGAGTCGGATCCCAACCAACCGAGAGGCACAGGGACGCACCCCATGACCCTCGCGCCGTTGCTCGACGCGCTGATCGCCCGTCCCGGCGGGGACCCTGCCCTGGGCCGGGCGATCGGCGCGGTCGGTGAACCGGTCCTCGACCTCGCTGGTCCCGCGGCGTTGCGGCCCTTCGCCGCCGCGGCCCTGGCGGTCGGGGCCGACCAGCCGGTCCTCGCCGTCGTGGCTACTGGCCGGGAGGCCGAGGATCTGGCATCGGCGCTCGGCAGCCTGCTCGGTCCCGATGTGGTCGCGGTCTTCCCGAGCTGGGAGACCCTGCCCCACGAGCGGCTGTCCCCCCGGGCTGACACGGTCGGGCAGCGCCTCGCCGTGCTGCGCCGGCTCACGCATCCGGCGAGCACCGGTCGGCCGCCGCTGCGGATCGTGGTCGCGTCGATCCGTGCGGTGTTGCAACCCCAGGTGGCCGGGCTCGGCGAGCTCGCACCGGTCACCCTCGCCGAGGGCGATACGGCCGACCTCGACGGCGTGGTGACGCGGCTGGTGGACATCGCCTACCATCGGGTGGACCTGGTCGAGCGGCGCGGCGAGATCGCCGTGCGCGGCGGCATCCTCGACGTCTTCCCGCCCACCGAGGAGCATCCGCTGCGGGTCGAGTTCTTCGGCGACGAGGTCGAGGACATCCGCCGGTTCTCCGTGGCGGACCAGCGGGCGCTGCCGGAGGATGATGGCGCGACCGGTGGTGGCCGTGTCCTGTTCGCGCCGCCGTGCAGCGAACTGCTGCTGACCGCGCAGGTGCGGGCGCGGGCCGCGGACCTCGCGACGCGCCACCCGGAGCTGCTGGACCTGCTCGACAAGATCGCCGACGGCATCCCCGTGGAGGGGATGGAGGCGCTCGCCCCGGTACTCGTCGACGCCATGTCACTGCTCTTGGACGACCTGCCGGCCGGCACCCACGTGCTGGTCTGCGATCCCGAACGGGTCCGTTCGCGGGCGAGCGAACTGGTGCGCACGAGCCAGGAGTT
>NZ_CDWRCM010000007.1:34861-37372 GCF_977927585.1 Frankia sp. CcWB2
CCTCGAGGCGTCGTGGAGCGTCGCGGCGCTGGGTGGCGGCGCGCCGATCGATCTCGGCGCGGCCGCCTACCGATCGATCACCGAGGTCCGCGAGCGTGCGGAGGATCTCGGTCTGCCGTGGTGGTCGGTCACTCCCTTCATGTCGGCCCCGGTAGGCATCGACCAGGAGCCGGCAGGCACCGGGCTGGCGGGCGCCGTCTACGACGGGACCGAGTACGGCGACAACACGGTGGTCGCCAGCCTCCGGCCCGCACCGATCTACCACGGGGACACCGCGGCGGTCATCGCCGACGTCAAGGGCTGGCTCGCCGAGTCCTGGCGAGTGCTGCTGGTCACCGAGGGGCACGGTCCGGCGCAGCGCCTGGTGGAGATGCTGCGCGACGCCGACCTGGGCGCCGGCCTCGCCGAGGAGGCCACGCTCACTCCGGGCGTCGCCATGGTGACCTGCGGTCGGCTCGCCACCGGCTTCACCAGCGATACTTTGCGCCTCGCCGTTCTTACCGAAAGTGACATCGCGGGTGCCCGCGGGGTGAGCACGAAGGACATGCGGCGCATGCCGAGCCGGCGGCGCAAGGGCATCGACCCGCTCGCCCTGCTCCCGGGGGACATGGTGGTCCACGACGCGCACGGCGTCGGCCGCTACGTCGAGATGGTCACCAGGACCGTCGCGGGCGCCCAGCGGGAGTACCTTCTGCTGGAGTACGCCCGGGGCGATCGGCTGTATGTGCCGACCGACCAGCTTGAACAGATCACCCGGTATGTCGGGGGTGACGCGCCGAGCCTGGACCGCATCGGCGGCGCCGACTGGGCCAAGCGCAAGAGTCGGGCCCGCAAGGCCGTCAAGGAGATCGCCGGTGAGCTGATCCGGCTCTACAGCGCCCGGATGGCTGCTCCCGGGCACGCCTTCGCTCCCGACAGTCCCTGGCAGCGTGAGCTGGAGGACGCCTTCCCGTTCCGAGAGACACCCGACCAACTCGCCGCCATCGACGAGGTCAAGGCCGACATGGAGAAGCCGGTCCCGATGGACCGGGTGATCTGCGGTGACGTCGGCTACGGCAAGACCGAGATCGCGGTGCGGGCCGCGTTCAAGGCGGTGCAGGACGGCAAGCAGGTCGCGGTGCTGGTGCCCACGACGCTGCTGGTCCAGCAGCACTTCCAGACCTTCTCCGAGCGTTACGCCGCGTTCCCGGTGGTGGTGAAGGCGATGAGCCGGTTCAACTCGCCCGCCGAACACAAGGCGGTGCAGGAGGGGCTCGCTACCGGCAGTGTCGATGTGGTCATCGGCACCCACCGGCTGCTGTCCGGGGAGAACCGCTTCAAGGATCTCGGCCTGGTGATCGTCGACGAGGAGCAGCGATTCGGTGTCGAGCACAAGGAGCAGCTCAAGAAGATGCGCACGGCGGTGGACGTGCTCACGATGAGCGCCACACCGATCCCCCGCACGCTGGAGATGTCGATCACCGGCATCCGGGAGCTGTCGACCATCGACACTCCGCCCGAGGAGCGGCACCCGGTGCTGACCTCGGTCGCCGCCTACGACGCCCGTCAGGTGACCGCGGCGATCCGCCGGGAGCTGCTGCGCGAGGGGCAGGTCTTCTTCATCCACAACCGGGTGGAGACGATCGACCGGGCCGCCGCCCGGCTGCGCGATCTGGTTCCCGAGGCGCGGATCGCCACCGCCCACGGCCAGCTGCACGAGGACGCGCTTGAGCAGGTCATGGTCTCCTTCTGGGAGAAGAAGTTCGACGTGCTGGTCTGCACGACGATCGTGGAGTCGGGCCTGGACATCTCCAACGCCAACACCCTCATCGTCGAGCGGGCCGACGTGTTCGGCCTGTCCCAGCTGCACCAGCTGCGCGGCCGGGTCGGGCGGGGCCGGGACCGGGCGTACGCCTACTTCCTCTACCCGCCGGACAAGCCGCTGACCGAGACCGCCCACGACCGGCTCGCCACGATCGCCCAGCACAACGACCTTGGTGCCGGAATGGCCGTAGCCATGAAGGACCTGGAGATCCGGGGAGCGGGCAACCTGCTCGGCGGCGAGCAGTCCGGGCACATCGCCTCGGTCGGGTTCGACATGTACGTGCGGATGGTCGGCGAAGCGGTGGCCGAGTACCGCAAGGAGGGCGTCGAGGAGCCCCCGGAGGTCAAGGTCGAGCTGCCGGTCGACGCGAGCCTGCCGCACGACTACGTGCCGAGCGAGCGGCTGCGGCTGGACGCCTACCGGCGGCTGGCCGGCGCCGCCACGGACGCCGACATCGACGAGGTGCGTGGCGAGCTCGTGGACCGGTTCGGTCCGGTGCCCGAACCGGTCGAGAACCTGCTGGCCGTCGCGGGCCTGCGGGTTCTTGCCCGGCACTTTGGCGTCACGGAGATCATCGCCGCCGGTCGCCAGATCCGGTTCGCTCCGCTGGAGCTGCGGGAGAGCCAGACACTCCGGCTGACCCGGCTCTACCGGGGCGCCGTGGTCAAACCGGCGGTGCGGACCGTACTCGTTCCCGCGCCGACCGA
>NZ_CDWRCM010000007.1:37851-42022 GCF_977927585.1 Frankia sp. CcWB2
GACGGGGCGCATCGGCTCCCGACCGTTGCGGGACCGGGCCCTGCTCGCCTGGGTCGGCCAGCTCCTGCATGCGGTCGCGGCCGACTCGGTCGCCGCCGCGGCGGCCTCGATCTGACTCCTGGCGTAGGGCGCCGTACCGTACGCCACGCTGAGCGGATACCGTCTCGGCTCGTGAAGCTTTCCCGTCTCCTCGCCGGTGTCGGGCTCCTCGTGCTCGTCGGTACCGCCGGTACCGGGTGCACGACCCATGCCGGGGCCGCCGCCCAGGTCGGTTCGCAGACCATCGGGACCTCCCAGCTGCGCGGCATTGTCGACCGTGGGCTCAAGGCCGCGGAGACAGTACCGATCCCGCAGACCTCGCAGTCGGTGTCGCAGAGTCTCAACCGAGGTGAACTCCAGCGACGAACCCTGACCACACTCGTGCAGCTCGAATTGATCTCCGGTGAGGCGAAGCGGCTGGGGATCTCGCTGACCGGCCAGGACATCGCGTCCTACTACCAGGCGTACGCGATCCTGCAGTTCGGCAGCGTGAAGGCGTTCGAGCAGCGAGCCGCCGCGGCGGGCTTCGCCCAGCAGGACGTGGCGACGATCGTCCGCTCGGGAGCGTTCGAGTCGGCGCTCGGGGACAAGATCAGCCCGGGTGTCCTCGCCTCCGACGCGGACACTCGCGCCCAGTACGACAGCATCGTCGATCAGATCGGGAAGATCCCCCTCAGCTACCGGCAGGCCAAGCCCTACCTGGCCCGGTTCCTGGTGGCGGACAAACGGGCGACGAAGGTGCGCCCGCTACTCGCGCAGGCCGAGTCCCGGGATCCCATCTCGATAAACCCACGATTTGGTACCTGGGACACGAAGCAGTTCGCCGTGGTCGCCGCCGAGGGCTCGATCGCCAGCAAGCCCGCGCCCACGCCGATCCTGGACCTGACCACCCGATCCTGAGCGGACGGCGACATGTTGATGCGGATCACCGTGGTCGTCACCAGCCCCCGGGTGGCACCGGGAATCCTCACGGCCCGGGCATGGGATGTCGTGCGCACGGTGCCCGTCCTGACCGCGAGCCCCACGCATCCTCAGCTCGCCGCGCTGCGGGCGGCCGGTGCGACCGTCCTGATCGTCGATCCCGGCGATCCCGGCGGTCTGGCCGGCGCGGTGACCCTCATCCGGGCCGCCCTGCCGGATCCCGCGGCGGCCGAGGTCGCCTGGCTGCCCGATCCGCTTACGCCGAGCATCCTCGACCGCCTCCTCGACGAGGCGAGTGGATCCGGGGAACGGAACGATGCCGGCGTCGAGAGGGTGACCGGGGTCGATGGGGTGACCGGGGTCGAAGTGACGAGCCTCGTGGCCACCAGGGAGCTGCCCGGCTCGAGCCTGTTGGACGCCGTCGCGGTCATGGACCGCCTGCGGTCGCCGGGCGGCTGCCCCTGGGACGCCGAGCAGACGCACACCTCGCTCGCCCCGTACCTGGTCGAGGAGACGTACGAGGCGTATCAGGCGATCGAGGACTACGATCTCACCGAGCTGCGCGAGGAACTCGGCGACGTGCTGATGCAGGTGCTCTTCCACGCTCGGATCGCCGCCGAGCGCGCCGAGGACGGCTGGGACGTCGATGACGTCGCGGCCGGCCTGGTGGCCAAACTGATCCGCCGTCATCCGCACGTGTTCGGTGACGTGGTCGTGGACGGTCCGGCGAACGTCGTCGCCAACTGGGACGCGATCAAGGCGGTCGAGAAGGGGCGCGTCTCGGTGACCGAGGGCGTCCCACTCTCCCAACCGGCGTTGTCCCTCGCGGCCAAGCTGCTGAAGCGGGCGGCCGGCATCGGCGTCCCTGCGCTCGCGCTGACCGGGACGGCCGCGTGGGGTGTGACCGACGCGGGCGATCGGGTCACCGAGATCGCCGCCACGGCCGCCGTACTGGCCCGGTCGGGCACGGCGGGGGACGACCTGATCGGTGATCTGCTCTTTAGCCGCCGTCGCACTCGCCCGGATGGCCTCCGTCGATCCGGAGCGGGCCCTTCGGGCGACCGCCCGTCGCTTCCGGGACCGGCTGGCCGCCGTCGAGGGCACGGTCCGTGCCGAGGGCGCCGATCCGGCTTCCCTGTCCGACACCCGCTGGCGCGAAATCTGGCGGCAGCTACCCGAGTAAACACCGATCATCGGTGCCCGATGCCAGGGAGTACCGGAAAATAACTTCAGGTTTTGATGCTGGTCTTGCCAGCGAGGTTGGCGAGGTCTGCCGTGGTGGGTGCGATGATCTTCTTTCTCTAGCCCCCGCGCCGGGACCGGCAGCGTACGCTGATCGTGTTGGATCAGCCCCCAGGGATCAGCCCCAGAGCCGCTGGTACATCGCCGCCGCCATGGGATTGATGGTGGGGTCGACCAACGAGGAACGGACGTTGTTCGGCAGGGCATCGGGGAAGTACGCCTCGTAGGCGAGAATGTCCGCGTTGCGCACGAACGCCTCGTGCATCTTCTCTATGTAGACGGGGTTGTCCCCACCCGCGGCCCCGACCCGACCCGCCTTGGTGCCCTGCTGGCTGACCACACCCCACTCCGGCACCGAGAACAGCTTGTGATGGGTCCGCGCAAAGAGGATCACCTGGCAGAGACCGCCGTCCCCGTTGCACTGGTTGTCGAAGTCGGCGTAGGTCGGGCTCGGCGGGTACTGGTCGTAGGTGTCGACCCCGATGACGTCGACGTACTGGTCACCCGGGTAGAGATCGAAGGCGCCGACCGACGTGGTCGAGCCGTGGGCGTTGAGGTTCCAGTCGATGCGGACCCGCGGGCTGGTGGCCTTGATCGCCGACGAGGCGTTGCGGAAGCACTGCACCCACTGCTGCGGGTCCGTGGCCGCCCACGCGAACCACAGCCCGTTGAACTCCCAGCCCAGCCGGACGAACGAGTCGCCCCGCCCCATGCTCACCAGCCAGCGGCCGAACTGCCGCCACTCGGCGTCGTAGCGGCCGGCCGCACAGTCGGCGAGGTTGCCCTTCTCCGGCCCTTGGTCTGGAAAGAGCGGCTGGCTGATGACCCATATGCCAGAGAAGCCGGCGAAGGGCGAGGCGTCGCGCCCGATCCAGGGCTCGACGATCGCCCGCCAGCTGGACCGCTCGGTGTACATGACGACGACGTCGTTGGGCCGGCCACGGAATTCCGCCCAGCGGTTCGCCTGCGCCAACGTGTGCGCGGCGACCCCCGTGGGAAACTCACCGGTCGTGGCGGCCCGCTGTACCCGGGGCGCGGTGACCGGCGGCTGGACCCCCGGTGCGGGCGAGAGGCCGGAGCCCGGCGACTGCGGCGGGGGCGGCGTCGGCGGGGCGGACGTCGGGCCGCCGGCCGCTGTGTCCGTGGGGTGTCCTCCGGAGGGCGCCAGAACCCAGGCGGTCAGGGCGGTCAGGGCGAGCACGACCGCGATCGAGACCGCGACGAGCGGGAGACGCGGGATTCGGCCGGCTCGGCCCCCGGGGCGCGCGGTGATCCAACCGGCGACGCGAGATGGACGACCCGGGCCAGGCCCACCGCCGTCGTCCGCCCGAACACGCGCGTCCGGTACCTGCCCGTCCCAGGCTGGGACGTCCCGGGCCGGCACGTCCCAGATCGACCCGTCCCAGGCCGGCACGCCCCGAGCCGGCACGCCCCAGGCCAGGACGTTCGTGTCCGGCGTGTCCAGCCCCTTACCGGCCGGGGCCTGCCGCCCGTGCCAATGGAACACGGTCGTGGTGGCACCGTCCGGACGTGCCCGCGCCGGGTCCGCCCGGTCCCCGGCGCGGCCTGTGACCGGGCCGCCACGCGCGTCGCAAGAAGCACCGTTGCGGCGGATGTAGACCAGCTCGGTGGGGGAACCCTCGCTGGGGGAACGGAGCATCCGCGTCGTCGTGTCACTTCGGCGACGGCGCAGCGGGAGCAGCCGGGCGTCCAGCCACTCGCCCCGGGACGGGGTCGGCATGCCGGCGCTTCCACCGGCAAGCCGCCGATCGGCCGAACGGGGCGGATCCACCTCGGAGTGGCGCACCGTGCCGTCCTGGTCCGAGGATGGCGATCCGTCCACCGGCCAGCGGCCGGCCGGAGGGTCATCCGACCAGGAGCGCCCGCGCACCCGCATCACCCCAGTCGTACGTTTCTACCTATAAAGTCATTTTTACTCATGTAACGCAAAAGTACGGTCAAGGGGGAC
>NZ_CDWRCM010000007.1:42326-42759 GCF_977927585.1 Frankia sp. CcWB2
AAGGGCTGCACTCTCCCCGATCCGGTGACTCGCAACGAGGTCCGCCATCACCGTCGACACCTGAGCCGAGACTCGTTCGGTAATCCGAGAGTGATCGCCAAACAGTAACAACCACTGACGAAGTGTGCCTTCGGCGGCCTCGGCTTATCACGCAGTGCAACGATCGACCATCCGTAGGCCAACCATCCCGCTCCGAGAGAATCGTTCGACAGGCGCACCCGACCCACCGAAACCGTCATCCGGTCCCAGAGTCACCGGAGTCAGGGGAGTCACGGGAGTTACCGGAGTCAGACGCATGGGAGGCCCGCGGGGTTGTGGGGTCTATGCCGCACGCGCGGGTTCGTAGGGACACCACCAGCCGGCAAAGGCCCATACGGTACCGTTGCCACGGGATCACGCTCGCACGCACGTTCGCGGGCGAGCAGCGACGTCC
>NZ_CDWRCM010000008.1:0-27307 GCF_977927585.1 Frankia sp. CcWB2
GGCCGTCAAGCGGGGTTCCGGCGAGCTCGCCGGTGGGGTGAACTACGAGGACATCACCTATGAGGCGTACGGCCCGGGCGGGGTGGCGATCCTCGTGGAGTGCCTGACCGACAACCGTAACCGGGCGGCGTCGGATGTCCGGGTGGCGATCACCCGTAACGGCGGCACGGTGGCCGACCCGGGGTCGGTGTCGTACCTGTTCAACCGCAAGGGTGTCGTGCTTATCGAGAAGACCGCCGGCCTCACCGAGGACGACGTACTGCTCGCCGTGCTCGACGCCGGCGCGGAGGAGGTCAACGATGTCGGGGAGGCCTTCGAGGTGGTCTCCGAGGCGACCGATCTGCACGCCGTGCGGGTGGCCGCCACCGGCGCCGGCCTGGCGGTCACCTCCGCGGACATCTCCTGGCTGCCGAGCGTGAGCGTGCCGCTGGAGGCCGAACCCGCCGCCAAGGTCCTCAAGCTCATCGAGGCGGTTGAGGATCTCGATGACGTCCAGAACGTCTGGTTCAATGCCGACATCTCCGACGACGTGATGGAGCTAGTCGGCAGCTGATCGTCTTCTCAGGCGATCTGTTGGGCGTGTCGTGGATGTCCGGTTGCGTCGCCGCCCCTAGATTCGAACGAATGTTCTTGTGAACGTGCGGTCGGGAGGGTGGATGCGGGTGCTGGGGGTCGATCCCGGGCTGACCCGGTGTGGCCTGGGGGTCGTCGACGGTGGCCTCGGTGTCCGGGCCCGCCTGGTCGAGGTGGGGGTGGTGCGCACCCCCGCCACCGCCGAGGTCGCCGAACGGTTGTGCGCCGTGTCCGACGGCATCGACGCCTGGCTCGATCGCACCCGTCCGGAGGCGGTCGCGGTTGAGAAGGTCTTCAGTCAGGCGAACATGCGTACCGTGATGGGTACCGCGCAGGCCGGGGCGGTCGCCATCATGCTGGCCGCCCGGCGGGGCCTGCCGGTGGGTCTCTACACGCCCAGTGAGGTGAAGGCCGCGGTGACCGGCAGCGGCCGGGCGGACAAGGCGCAGGTCAGTTTTATGATCACCAGGTTGCTCGGGCTGACCGAGGCGCCACGCCCGGCCGATGCGGCGGACGCCCTCGCGTTGGCGCTCTGCCACCTGTGGCGCGGGCCGGCGCTGGCCCGGTTCCGTTCCGCCGCGCCGGGCGGATCCACCTGATGATCGCGTCGTTGGCCGGCACGGTCACCGCGCTGACCCCGCTGTCCGCCGTCATCGAGGTCGGCGGGATGGGCCTGCTCGTCCACTGCTCGCCGTCGACGCTGTCGCGGCTGCGGGTGGGGGAGTCCGCCTCCCTCGCCACCACCCTGATCGTGCGCGAGACCGAGCTGACCCTCTACGGCTTCGCCGACGCCGATGCGCGCGACGTTTTCGAGATCCTGCAGAGCGCGGCCGGGGTCGGGCCCAAGCTCGCCCAGGCCGTGCTCGGAGTGCACGATCCCGACACGGTGCGCCGCGCCGTTGCCGAGGAGGATCTCGCGGTGCTGACGAAGGTCCCCGGTATCGGGCGCAAGGGTGCGCAGCGCATCGTCCTGGACCTGCGGGACCGGCTCGGTCCGCCGAGTGGTGGTGCGCCGCTGCCCGGCCCGCGCCCGACGCCGGGACCGGAACCGGAACCGGTGCCGGCCGATGCCGTCGGGGTCGCGGCGACCGTGCGGGAGGCGCTGGTGGGCCTGGGCTACTCGGGTCGTGAGGCCGACGACGCCGTGTCGCGGGCGCTCGTGGTCCTGGCCGCGTCCGCCGGCGAGGGCGCCGCTGCGGGTGGCGAGCGTGCCGTCCCGGGCGAGGGAGACGTCCCGGGCAAGGAAGGTGCCCCGGGTTTCCGGGCCGGGGCCGGCGCGGGAACCGGCGGCGCCCCGCCCGACGCCGCGGCACTGCTGCGCGCGAGCCTCGCCGTGCTACGCAGGTGAGGGCCGTTATGACGCCGCCAGGCGGCGCGCGGCCGCGTCGGGCGCTGGTCAGCCGGGGCGAGGGTAGCCGGGGCGGCGGTCAGCCGGAGCGGGGGTACGCCGGGGGGCGGGGGTACGCGGAGGTGGGACATGAGTGACGACGGCCTGGTGTCCGCCGCGGCGAGTCCCGAGGAGTGCGCCTTCGAGGCCGGGTTGCGTCCGCGCACCCTGGCCGAGTTCGTCGGCCAGCGTAAGGTGCGCGAGCAGCTTACGATCATGCTCGAGGGGGCACGGGCGCGCGGTCGCCCGCCGGACCACGTCCTGCTGTCGGGCCCGCCCGGTCTGGGTAAGACCAGCCTTGCGATGATCATGGCGCAGGAGCTCGAGGCTCCGCTGCGGATGACCAGTGGGCCGGCGATCGAACGCGCCGGGGACCTCGTCGCGATCCTCACCGCACTCTCCCCGGGAGAGGTCCTGTTCCTCGACGAGATCCACCGGATCGCCCGGCCAGCCGAGGAACTGCTCTACGCCGCGATGGAGGACTTCCGGGTTGACGTCATCCTGGGCAAGGGCCCGGGCGCGACCGCGATCCCCCTCGACGTGTCGCCATTCACGCTGGTCGGGGCCACGACTCGGTCGGGCCTGCTGACCGGCCCGCTGCGGGACCGGTTCGGGTTCACCGCCCATCTGGACTTCTACGACGCCGACGAGCTCGCCCGGGTGCTGACTCGCTCGGCCGGCCTGCTGGGGGTCACCCTCACCGCCGAGGGAGCCGCCGAGGTCGCTGGCCGGTCGCGTGGTACGCCCCGCATCGCCAACCGGTTGCTGCGCCGGGTGCGCGACTACGCGGAGGTGCGGGCCGACGGCGTGGTCACCCGCGAGATCGCCCAGGCGGCGCTGCGGATCTACGACGTCGACGGGCTCGGACTGGACCGCCTCGACCGGGCCGTGCTGGAGGCGCTGGTCACCCGGTTCGGCGGCGGTCCGGTCGGGCTCACCACGCTCGCCGTGTCGGTCGGGGAGGAACCGGAGACGGTGGAGGACGTGGCCGAGCCGTTCCTGCTGCGTGCCGGCCTGCTGATCCGTACCGCCCGGGGCCGGACGGCCACCCCCGCCGCCTTCGAGCACCTCGGTCTGGACCCCGTCACCGATCCGCTCGGCCGTACCCAGGTCTCGCTGTTTACCGAGGGAGAATGACTGTGAGAGGGCCGGTCGGCCGGGGAGCGGCCACTGAAGGTGATTGGTTCGTCCTGGGTGAGCCGTCCCCGTAACACCGGCCATTCCGGCCGGAGGAGGTCCTGCGCGCCGGGCACAACCGCCCTGCCCACCACGGGCATCCGATCGATACGTACGATCGCCGCAACACATCAGGAGGGCAGGACGTGCACGTACTCGTGGCAGCTTCGGTGACGGCCGACAAGGACGGGGGCAGTTCGATCAGCGGGCTCCTGTTCCCGCTGATCCTCATCCTGGTGATCGTCTACTTCTTCTCGATGCAGCGGCGCCGCGCCAAGGCGCAACAGCAGCAGATGTCGCGGATCGTTCCCGGTACCCTGGTGACGACCACCGCTGGTCTCTACGCCACGGTCGTCGAGCTGGAGGACGGTGACGTCCTGCTGGAAGTTGCGCCCGATGTCGTCTGCCGCTTCTCGCGCAGCGCGATCGCCCGGGTGATCAGTACGCCCGACGGAGCCGGGGACGGCGGGGAGTCCTCCGGGGAACCGCAGTCGCACGACGACGGTTCCGACGGCCCTGGTGGCCCTGGTGGCGCCGAGGCGTCGCCTCCCGGTGGTGGCGTCTCCGGTGGGGACGGCGGCACGGGCGGTGAAACGACACACCCGCCCCGCAAGGAGCTATGACCGCTGGTCACCTGACCGAGCACTACCGTTCGGGGAGCGGAACGCACCCTCGGTGACATTCGTTCGGATACTTTGGGCACCGCCGGTCCGGGCAGCGGCGAGACGAACGAGCGCCGGCATACCGGCGCGTGAGGAAGGGACTCGCAGGTGGCACGCGGCTCGGCACGGGTATCCAGGGGAATCTCCGTCTGGACCCGGCTGGGGATCCTCGGCGGTCTGATCGTCGTCCTCTACGGCCTCATGGCCGCTACCGGAAACTGGAAGCCCCGGCTCGGGCTCGACCTGCAGGGCGGGACGAGCGTCATCCTCACGCCTCGTGCCACGCAGGGGAACAACGTCGACAGCGGTGCCGTCAACCAGGCCGTCGACATCATCCGGCAGCGCGTTGACGGCTTGGGCGTCGCTGAGTCCGAGGTTCATCGCACCGGCAACCAGATCGAGATCTCGGTGCCCGGCCGCGGCCGCAACGACGTCGTGGATCTGGTCGGGCAGACCGCCGAACTGCGTTTCCGTGAGGTCGCCACGTCCGGCCAGGCCACCCCGGGGCCCATCCCCACCCCCACTGGGGCGGTCCCCGCACCCACACCGGGCGCGACGGGCCAGTCGGCCCCGACGGCCAGCCAGAGCACGCCGAGCATCGCGCCATCATCCCAGGCACCCGCTGCGTCGAACAAACCGGCCGCACTCGGTGACGGCACGGGCCGCGGCCTGATCGCCCAGCCGCTGTCGCTGGCCGCCGCGGGCACGCCCGCGGTGAGCGCGGCCTCGGCTTCTCCGGTGGCTTCGGCCGCCCCCGCGCCGGCGGCGACCGGGTCGACCGCGCCGGCCGGGGACAGCCCGCCCGCCGACGTGTTCGCTCGCTACGAGTCGCTGACGTGCGCAGCGGCCGACGTCCGCAAGGCCTCGGTCAGCACCGACCACCCGCAGGACTGGACCGCCGCCTGTGACCGGACCGGGACGACGAAGTACCTGCTCAAGCCGGCCACGGTGGTCGGGACGGATGTGAAGACCGCCTCCGCGGGCCTGCAGGGCGGCGGCGGGACCACGGGCGTCACCACCGGGCAGTGGGTCGTGAACGTCGAGTTCACCGGTTCGGGCCAGAACAAGTTCACCAAGCTGACCGAGAGCACGATCGGCAAGCAGGTCGCGATCGTGCTCGACGGGGTGGTGCAGTCCGCGCCGCAGACCAACGAGCGCATCCCCGGATCGGCCCAGATCTCCGGCGGCTTCAGCCAGTCCGAAGCCGAGGACCTCGCCAACGTGCTGCGCTACGGTGCCCTTCCCCTGGCCTTCGAGCGATCCCAGGCCGAGTCCATCTCGCCGACCCTCGGCCGTGACTCGCTGCACGGCGGACTGCTCGCCGGCGCCATCGGACTCGTTCTCGTCATCGCCTACTCCTTCCTGTACTACCGGGCGCTGGGCATCGTCGTGATCACCTCCCTCGCCGTCAGCGGTCTGCTGATCTACGCCTCGGTGGTGCTGCTCGGCGTGGCGATCGGGTTCACGCTGACCCTGGCGGGCATCGCCGGTCTGATCGTGTCGATCGGTGTCACGGCGGACTCGTTCGTGGTCTACTTCGAACGGATCAAAGACGAGGTCCGGGCCGGCCGCACGGTCCGGGCGGCCACGGATCGTGCCTGGCCCGCCGCGCGGCGCACGATGCTCTCCGCGGACACGGTTTCCTTCCTGGCCGCCGCGGTCCTCTACATCCTGTCGATCGGCTCGGTGCGCGGCTTCGCCTTTACGCTCGGGCTGTCGACGTTGAGCGATGTCGTGATCATGTTTATCTTCACCCGGCCGTTGGTGACATTGCTGGTGCGGCGCCGACTGTTCTCGGCCAGCCGGTACTCGGGCCTGAGCCCGAAAACCCTCGGCGGGCGTGGTGGTGGCGTGGCGCCGGCCGCTCCCACCCGGGCGCGGCTGGCCAAGCGGCCGGCGCCGGCCGGGCAGAGGCGGGAGAGCTGAGATGGCACTGGTCGGGCGGATCTACCGCAGCGACTTCAACGTCGACTTCGTCGGCCGGCGCAAGGCCTGGTATGCCGTCTCCGGCGTCGTGGTCACCGTCTGCATCATCAGCATGATCTTCCGTGGCTTCACCTTCGGTATCGAATTCTCCGGTGGCGCGGTCTTCCAGCTACCCAGCAGTGGCGGTACCGTCGCGCAGGTCGAGGACACGCTGTCCGGCATTGGGCTCGACCCGGCGGACAGCGTGGTCCAGCAGTTGGAGACCTCCCACCAGTTCCGGATCCAGACGCCGACCCTCTCCGACGCCCAGACCCGTGAGCTGACCGGCGCGTTGGCCAAGCGATTCTCGGTGTCGGACCCGGACCGCGACATCGCCGTGTCGACCGTCGGCTCGTCCTGGGGATCGACGATCACAAACAAGGCCCTTCAGGGCCTGGTCGTCTTCCTCGTGCTCGTCGTGATCTACCTCTCGGTGCGGTTCGAGTGGAGGATGGCGCTCGCGGCGATAGCCGCTCTCGTTCATGACCTCGTCGTCACCATGGGTGTCTACTCGCTGGTGGGTTTCGAGG
This sequence comes from Frankia sp. CcWB2, assembly GCF_977927585.1. Classification (NCBI taxonomy): domain Bacteria; kingdom Bacillati; phylum Actinomycetota; class Actinomycetes; order Frankiales; family Frankiaceae; genus Frankia; species Frankia sp. CcWB2. The sequence continues at coordinate 6,294 of NZ_CDWRCM010000008.1, forward strand.
TGACGCCGTCGACGGTCATCGCCGTGCTGACGATCCTCGGATTCTCTCTATACGACACGGTGGTGGTGTTCGACCGGGTGCGGGAGAACACCGCGGGCATGGGCACGTCGACGCGGCGGACCTACGCGGAGGCGACGAACGACGCGCTCAACGAGACGTTGGTGCGTTCGCTGAACACCTCGCTCATCGCCATCATCCCGGTCGCCTCCCTCCTCTTCGTCGGCGCCGGTCTGCTCGGTGCCGGCACGCTGAAGGACCTCGCGCTCGCCCAGTTCGTCGGTATCGCCTCCGGTACATATTCCTCCCTGTTCTTTGCCACGCCGCTGCTCGTCGACCTCAAACGCGGCGACCCCGCCGTGCGGGCGCTGGACGCGCGGGTCGCCCGCGAGCGCGCCAGGCGGGTCCGGGCAGCCGCGGGTGCGCCGGGCACGGCAGTTTCCGCCGGCGCGGCGGTCGATCCGGCCGGCTGGGGTGAGGACGGTCCTGTCCCCGACGAGCGGGCCGAGCAGGCCGTAGGACGACCCGCCTCCGGCGCGTGTGAACCGGTTCCGGCCGGGGCGAACCTGGGCGGTGCCGCCCGACGACCGTCGGGCGCGCCCCCCGCCCGGCGCGCCGCGGGGCGCAAACCCGGCCGGCGCGGACGGCCGAGCGGTAAGAAACGCCGATGAGCCAGGTCACCGGCCGCGCGGATCCGGGCGGCCCCGATCGTGTGGCGGCAGATCTCCGGATGCCCCTGAAGTCCGGACGACCTTGAAGGTGGGAGAAGCGGCACGATGACGAGCATCGACGACGCACCGCAGCGATCCGCCGCGCACGACGCGGTCGCCGAGGTCCTGCGTGGCCACATCCGCGACATTCCCGACTGGCCGCAGCCGGGGGTCGTGTTCAAGGACATCACCCCGCTGCTCGCGACGCCGACCGCGTTCGGGGTGGTCATCGGTGCACTGGCGGACGCGGCCCGGGCGCTGGGGGCCACCACGATCGCCGGCATCGAGGCGCGGGGCTTCCTGCTAGCCGCGCCGGTCGCGGACCGGCTGGGCGCCGGCCTCGTGCCGATCCGCAAGCAGGGCAAGCTGCCGGGGCCGACCCGAAGCGCGTCCTACGACCTGGAGTACGGCGCCGCCACGATCGAGATCCACGCCGACGCAGTGCACGACGGCGACCGGATCCTGCTCGTCGACGACGTGCTGGCCACCGGTGGCACCGCGGCCGCCGCCCACAGCCTGCTCGCGGCTGGCGGCGGGGAGGTCGTGGGGCTGGCGGTCCTCATGGAGCTGTCCTTCCTACCGGGCCGTGATCGGGTTGCGCCGCTCGATGTCGTCTCCCTTCTGGCGATTTGATCTTGCCTGGGCGAGGTCCGCGGAAGGCTTCTGACCAGTGCGGCGTTAGGCTCGGTGTCTAGTCCTTACGCAGGAGCGGTTCGTGCCCGAGGCAGCGCCGGTGACCACCGGAGTTCCGCCGCCCGCCGTCACTCCCTTCCGGGAGCCCCGGCCGGTGGGCGATGCCGCACGGGCCACCGCCGGATCGGCGGCGCGTGAGCCGGCAGCCCACGGGCCGGCAGCCCACGGGCCGGCACAGCCGCCGGCCGCGGATGGTGGCGATGTCCGCGGGGAGGAGTCACCAGGTGGATCCCCGGGGGGGTCCGAGCTGGTCACCGCGGTCGGCCTGGGACGGCGTCCCGAGGACGGTTCCCCGGTCGTCCCCCGGTTGGGGCACGAGTCGCCGCCGCTGCCGCGTCGGGTGCGCGGGCGGCTCTCCCGCTTTTCGACGCACCGGGCGACGCCTCCCTCGGCTCTCGATCCGGTGCTGCGCGGGCTGCTCGCGAACCACCCGCGCGCCGACATCGCCCAGGTGCAGCAGGCGTTCGAGGTCGCCGACGCGGCGCACGCCGGCCAGGTGCGCTTCTCCGGCCACCCGTACATCACTCATCCGATCGCGGTCGCGAGCATTCTCGCCGATCTGGGGATGGACACCGCGACGCTGTCCGCGGCGTTGCTGCACGACACCGTCGAGGAGACGACGCTCACCGTCGACACAATCCGGGACACCTTCGGTGACCATATCGCGCTCATCGTCGACGCGGTCAGCAAGCTCAACCGGGTCAAGGTCGGCGAGGCGGCCCAGGCGGAGACCATCCGCCGGATGGTCGTCGCGATGGCCCGCGACCCACGCGCGCTGGTGGTCAAGCTCGCCGACCGCCTGCACAACATGCGTACCCTGCGCTTTCTGCCCGAGCACAAGCAGGAACGCAAGGCCGGGGAGACGCTCGAGGTCTACGCCCCGCTCGCCCACCGGCTCGGCATGAACTCGTTGAAGTGGGAGCTGGAGGACCTCGCGTTCGCTGCGCTGTATCCGAAACGGTACGATGAAATCGTCCGGCTGGTCGCTGACCGGGCCCCGAGCCGGGACGTCTATCTGGCCGAGGTGATCGGGCAGGTGCAGGCCGGCCTGCGGGACGCGCGGATCAAGGCGGTCGTCTCCGGGCGGCCGAAGCATTATTATTCGATCTACCAGAAGATGGTGGTGCGCGGCCGTTCCTTCGACGACATCTATGATCTGGTCGGCATCCGCGTCCTGGTCGACTCGGTCCGGGACTGCTATGCCACGCTGGGCACCGTGCACGCGACCTGGAAGCCGATTCCCGGCCGGTTCAAGGACTACATCGCGATGCCTAAGTTCAACATGTACCAGTCGTTGCACACGACGGTCATCGGTCCCGAGGGCAAACCGGTCGAGCTGCAGATCCGCACGCACGCAATGCACAACCGGGCCGAGTACGGCATCGCCGCGCACTGGAAGTACAAGGAGGACGGGGTTGCGGCCCGGCCCTCGGCGGGGACCCCGGAGGGCGGGCGGGCCGGTCGGCGCAAGGGCGGACCCGACGCGGACCTCATGACCTGGCTGCGTCAGGTGCTCGACTGGCAGCGGGAGACCGCGGACCCGGGAGAGTTCCTCGACAGCCTGCGGTTCGCCGCCGAGACCGACGAGGTTTTCGTCTTCACCCCCAAGGGCGACGTCATCCCGCTACCCGCCGGGTCGACGTCGGTGGACTTCGCCTACGCGGTGCACACCGACATCGGTCACCAGTGCGTCGGGGCCCGGATCAACGGCCGTCTCGCAGCCCTGGACACCCCGCTGGACAATGGCGACACGGTCGAGATCTTCACCTCGCGGGCCCATTCGGCCGGCCCGAGTGGGGACTGGTTGATGTTCGTCCGTTCGTCGCGGGCCAGGACGAAGATCCGCCAGTGGCACGCCCGTGAGCGCCGGGAGGATGCGATCGTCGCCGGCCGCGACGCGATCGGCCGCGCGATGCGCCGCCACGGCCTGCCGCTGTCCCGCCTGATGAGCGGGGACGCCCTGCTGAACCTGGCCAAGGACCTGCGCTACGCCGACGTGGCCGCCCTCTACGCGGCCGTGGGGGAGAACCACGTCAGCGCCCAGTTGGTGGTCTCGCGGCTGCTCGTGGCCCTCGGCGGCCCGGAGGGGGCCGAGGAGGACGCGGGTGAGACCGAGCTGCCGATCCGCACGCTGCGCCGCTCGACCGGGGAGCCGGGGGTGCTCGTCACCGGTGCTCCCGACGTGTGGACGAAGCTCGCTCGCTGCTGTACGCCCATGCCCGGCGACGAGATTGCCGGTTTCGTCACCCGGGGCAAGGGCGTGTCGGTCCACCGGACGGACTGCTCCAACCTGTCGGGGCTGCGTGGCGGGCCGCACGACCGCACGGTCCAGGTCGAGTGGGCGCCGTCGTCGGGCTCGGTGTTCCTCGTCGTGATCCAGGTCGAGGCGATGGACCGTACCAAACTACTCTCGGATGTCACCCGGGTACTGTCCGACCGGCACGTGAACATCCTGTCGGCGTCGGTGGCCACCACGCGGGATCAGGTGGCGGTCAGCCGCTTCACGTTCGAGATGGGAGACACCAAACATCTCAGGCACATCCTGAGTGCGGTGCGTGCTATCGAGGGTGTGTACGGCTGTTTCCGCGTTACCTCGGGCGTACAGGTCTAACGGGTCGAATCAGGGGGGCGCCGTGGATGCTGAGACCGTGGGTGCGGGTCTGCCGGCCGGCGGCGGTCTGACCCCCGCGCTGTCCCGGGCCGACGGCGGCGCCGACGAGGCCTCCCGGGCCCTGTCGGCGGCCCGGCAGGCGAGCGTGCGTCTCGCCCACCTGGCCCGGCGGATGGCGACACCGCGGATGTCCCAGGTGCCGCCGGAGCTGCGTGACATCGTCGAGGCGCATCGCGACTATCATCCGCGTGCCGACATCGGCCTGCTGGTGCACGCCTACGGCATCGCCGAGCGGCTGCACGCCGGTCAGATGCGGCGCAGCGGGGATCCGTACATCAGCCATCCCCTCGCCGTCACCGAGGTCCTCGCGGAGCTGGGGGTGGACACGACCACCCTGATCGCCGCCCTGCTGCATGACACGGTCGAGGACACCGGGTACACCCTCGACTCCGTTACCCAGGAGTTCGGTGCGGAGGTGGCCAACCTCGTCGACGGTGTCACCAAGCTGGACAAGATGCGGTTCGGGGAGGCCGCGGAGGCCGAGACGCTGCGCAAGCTGATCGTGGCCCTGGCCCGGGACTACCGGGTACTGGTCATCAAGATTGCGGACCGGCTGCACAACATGCGCACGCTCGCTTTCATGTCCCCCCCCAAACAGGTGAAGATCTCCCGGGTCACGCTTGAGGTCCTGGCCCCGCTGGCCCACCGGCTCGGCGTCAGCGTGATCAAGCGGGAGCTGGAGGACCGGGCGTTCGCCGTGCTCCATCCCGCCGAGCACGCCCGGATCGCCGCCACGGTGGATGAGTTCACCGCCGCTGAGCGCGCGGCCGGAACCGTCGCGGCGCTGGTGACACGGTTGCGAGCCGGGCTCGTGGGGGCTCGCATCGACGGCGCCGTCTCCATCCGGGTCAGCCACCTGTTCTCGATCTACAAGCGGGCTCAGGAGCGCAACCGGCCCGTCCAGGACTACACCGACCTCGTCCGCGTTCTCGTGCTCGTCGACGAGGTGACGGACTGTTACGCGGCGCTGGGTGTCATCCACGCCCTGTGGCGACCGGTGCCCGGCAGGCTGCGCGACTTCGTGGCCACCCCGAAGTTCAACATGTACCAGTCCCTGCACACGACGGTGACCGACGACGCCGGCCGCTCCCTCGACATCCAGCTCAGGACGCCGTCGATGCACCGGCTGGCCGAGACCGGGATCGTCGCCCGACCGGTCGGGCCCGGCGCGGACGGCGCCCGCCTGGAGGGCCTGTCCTGGTTGCACAGCCTGCTGGACTGGCAGGAGGAGGTCGACTCGGACGAGTTCCTCGAGTCGCTGTCCTCGGACCTGGACGCCGACGAGGTGCTGGCGTTCACGCCCAAGGGCAGGATGCTCGCGCTGCCGGCCCGGTCCTCCCCGGTGGATGTCGCCTACGCCGTGCACACCGACATCGGGCACCGGGCGATCGGCGCCCGGGTCAACGGTCGGCTCGTCCCGTTGGATACCCGGCTGCGCAACGGCGACGTCGTCGAGATCCTGACGTCCAACCTCCCCGGCGCGGGACCGTCGGAGGACTGGTTGCACTTCGTCAGGACCTCCCGGGCCCGGGTACGTATCCGGCGCCGGCTGGCCCGGCAGCGCAGGGACGCCGCGGCCGGGGTGGCCGAGCCGGGCGTCACGACCACTCGGTCCGGGAACGGCGGCGGGGCGCGGACCGCCGGCGGCGCCGGCGGCGCGGACGGCGTCTCGTCGGGCCTGCCGTCGCCGGCCCGTCCGATCGCCCGGCGCGGGGTGCCCAGCCTCGCGGCCGTGGCGGACGACGGGGTGGGTGGTCGGGCGCCGGCGAGGCTGGCGCGATGTTGTCTTCCGCTGCCCGGAGACGTGGTCGTCGGCTTCGCGACGCACGGCAGCACCGTGTCTCTGCACCGCCGGGAGTGCATGAACGCCACCGAGGCGGGGTCGGACCGCGAGCGCGTCGCGGTGGTGACCTGGTCGGCACCGCAGGCGCAGATCTTTTCTGCGGAGATCGCCGTCGAGGCGTTCGACCGCTACGGGCTGCTCGCGGACATCACCGAGGTGCTCTCGGAGATCTCGGCGTCCGTCCGCGCGGCCTCGACGACCACATCCGATGATCGGGTCGCGCATGCGCGTTTCACGATCGAGGTCACCGGGCCGGAGCAATTGGACAAGGTGCTCGGCGCCGTGCGCGGCGTCGGCGGTGTCTACGACTGCTACCGCGTGTGCCAGACCCAGCGGCCGTCGGCTCACGGCGCGCTCGCCGGGGACGGGTGAAGCCAGCGTAGGCGGCGGTGGCACGGACCCGGGCGTGGCAGCGACCCGGGCGGGGGACCGCGGCAGCGGTAGGACCAACCGGTGGGTGGGACCAGGACGGTTACGGGGCCAGGCCGGTCTTCTCCGATCGGCGCGGGGTGTTGTCTCTTGCGCCCAGCGTGGCCTTTCCGCGCCGGAATGTACCCTCCGGATCAACCGGCGGTAAACGGCTTGCGACTGAACCGCCCATTCCGGGTGGATCCGGGTGGAACGTCACGCGGAGAATACGGACGATCCTACCGGACACCGTAAATTCAACGGCTACCGCCACTGATCGATGTAGGGTATCTTGCGTATCCATCGTTTTAGAGATGGGAGTGCGCGTGGGTTACCTTCAGGTCATCGTGAGTATCGACTCCCGGGAAATCGCTGACCGTATCGGCAGGCTCCTGGTGGAGGCGCGTCTGGTCGCCTGTTTCCAGGTGATCGGGCCGATGAGCAGCACCTACCGCTGGAAGGGCCAGATCGAGCAGGCCGAGGAATGGCTCTGTCTGGCGAAAACGACCACCGAACGATTCGACGAGCTACATGAGCGGCTCGTGGTCCTCCACCCCTACGAAAATCCCGAGATCATTGCGACGCCGATCGTCGCCGGCCATGCCGACTATCTGGGCTGGATCAGCGCCGAGACGGCACCCACCGTCAGGTGAGTGCCCGCAGCTGCTCGTCGAACTCGCGCACGGCCTGGGTGTGCTGCCAGGGCCGCAGGTGCTCCCGGGCGCGGCGGATACGGGCCAGGCCCAGCGAGAAGTCCGTCTGGGCCACGATCGCGAGGGACTCGGCCGCGAAGTGGCAGGCCGCCTCGATCTCCCGCCGCTGGATGTGCACCTCCGCGATGTCGCTCATCAGTAACGACCGCTTCTTCGTCGCACCGGGAGCGGCCGCCCGCAGTGCCTCGGTGGCCGCGGCGTAGGCCGCGGCGGGTCGCCGTAGCCGCGTGTAGGTGGTGACCTTCAGGCCATCGAGCCGGCCCCGGTCGAAGAACTGCGTCCAGACCCGGTCCCCGTTGCTCTCACCCCGGTCGAAGGCATCCTGGGCACGGTCGAGGGCGGCCAGCGCCGCCCGGCCCTCGCCGCGGGCGGCCTGCTCCTCAGCCTCCCGGGCAGCCAGCCAGGCCCTGGTCATCACCGTGCTGCCCGTGGCGGCCCGTCGCTGGGCCTCACCGAGCAGCGCGCAGGCCTGGTCGTGGCGGCCACGGCTGGCGGTCTGGTAGCTCTCGTAACCGAGCACGCAGGCCCACAGGGCGTTGTCGTCGGCCTCGCGGGCGGCCTCGATGGCCACCCGGTAGTAGGCGACGGCCGCGGGCAGGTCGTTCATGTCGAACGAGAGCCATCCGGCGAGCGCCGCCGTCTCCCCGGCGGTGGAGGTCAGCTCACGGCGCACCGGGGACCGGCTCATGGTCTCCAGCAGCTGACTGAGCCTGCTCAGATGCCCGGTGACTCGCTGTATCAGGATCCGGGCGGGAACGCGCTCCTCCAGGCCGTACAGCCCCGCGGTGAGCTGGCCCAGCTCGTCGGCGAGCTCCGGGGTCACCGTGCTACGGCGGCGCAGCGCCGCCGAGAGGCGCTCCCAGGGCGGGGTGTCCGTGACGCCGTTCATGGGCACGACGGCGACGCTGCCCGCCGCGGCGAAGAGCCGGAGAAAGTCCCGACGTTCCACGGGCATACCGTTCGTGTCGATCATGTCGGCGCCGGAGTGAAGCACGAGTGTGCCCGCGGCGCCCGTCTCGCAGGCCGCCTGTTCAAGGTTCATCGACGCGGCGACGGCCGTACCCTGACTGGTTCCGCCCAGCGGTGCTCCGGTGGCGGCGGGAATCGCTTCGTCGTCCACGAAACCGAGCTCCGCCGACGACCGGCCGAATAGCGCCCGCAACAACCGCTGATAACGCAGGCTCGGTTTCTTGTCGCCCTTCTCCCACTTGCAGATCATGTTGCCGGTCACCCCGGCCTCGCGACCCTCGTGGATGACGGAGAACCGACGGATCTCGGTGGCGAGCCGTTCCTGCGACCAGCCCCGTTCCTCCCGGCTCAGCCGCAGCCGGGTGTTGGGTGTGCGGGTGTTGGGCATCCTGCCGCCACCGGATACCTCAGGTGCTGGCGCGGAGGCCACCGGTGCGCGGAGAACTGCCGAAGGACCGGTCGTGAGCTGCATCGGAGCCTCCGAAGTCAATCGGTTGACTCCAGGAGCTTAACCCTCTGTGAGATAAGACGGTCATGCTCGGGCGTGGTCCCTTCGGGACCATCTACGGCAAAAGTGTGGTCATTCCGACGCGCCTGCGACCGCCAGCGTCTTCGCCGAGTGTCGCCTTCTAGAGTGTGATGGCGTGAGAGCCGGCCCCCTCGACCGAAGCCCTCGTCCACGACGTCCCGTTCCCCCAGCCCGACCGCTGCGCGCGTGGCAGCGTGCGGCCCTGGAGACCCACCGGTCACGGTCGTCGTCGGGCGCCCGGGACTTCATGGCGGTCGCCACCCCGGGGGCCGGGAAGACGACCTTCGCCCTGCAGGTGGCCGCCGACCTTCTCACTGCCGGCGAGATCAGTCGGATCACCGTCGTCGCGCCCACCGAGCACCTCAAACGCCAGTGGGCCGTGGCCGCGGCGGAGGTTGGTATCGACCTCGATCCGGACTTCCGCAACTCGGCCGGGGTGACATCCTCCGACTACACCGGTGTCGCCGTGACCTACGCCCAGGTGGCGGCGCATCCGGCCCTGCACCGCGCCCGGACCGCCGCGCGCCGCACTCTGATTGTCCTGGACGAGATCCATCACGCCGGCGACGCGCTGTCATGGGGTGAGGCGATCCGGGAGGCATTCACTCCGGCCGCGCGGCGCCTCGCGCTGACTGGTACTCCGTTCCGCTCCGACGTCAACCCGATCCCTTTCGTCACCTACCTGCCGGGCCCCGACGGGGTGATGCGCAGCATCGCGGACTCCTCCTACGGCTATGCCGAGGCGCTGCGCGACGGGGTCGTCCGCCCGGTGCTCTTCCTTGCCTACTCGGGTGAGATGACCTGGCGGACCAGTGTCGGCGCGGAACTGAGCGCCCGGCTCGGGGAGCCGCTCACCAACGAGCAGACCGCCGCCGCGTGGCGCACCGCGCTCGATCCGGGCGGGGACTGGATGCCGGCGGTGCTCGCCTCCGCCGACACCCGGCTGGCCCAGGTGCGGGCCGGCGGCATGCCCGACGCGGGCGGGCTGGTCATCGCCACGGATCACGCGGCCGCGCGCGCCTACGCCGTGCTGCTCACCCGGATCACCGGCACCTCGCCCGTGCTGATCCTCTCCGACGACCCGACCGCGTCGACCAAGATCGCCGACTTTCGCCGGTCGGCCGACCGGTGGATGGTGGCGGTACGGATGGTCAGTGAGGGCGTGGACGTGCCCCGCCTCGCGGTCGGGGTCTATGCGACCTCGGCGTCGACCCCGCTGTTCTTTGCCCAGGCCGTCGGGCGGTTCGTTCGGGGCCGCGGTCACGGGGAGACGGCGTCGGTCTTCCTCCCGAGCGTGCCGTCCCTGCTGGCGCTAGCCGGCGAGATGGAGGTCCAGCGGGACCACGCTCTGGAGAAGTCCCCGTGCGATCCGGACGCCTTTGACGACGACGCGCTGCGGGACGCCAACCGGCGCAAAGACACCCCCGACAAGCCGGACACCTTGTTCACGGCGTTGGGATCCTCGGCCCATCTCGACCGAGTGATCTTCGATGGCGGCGAGTTCGGCACCCCGGCGGCCCCCGGGTCCATCGAGGAGGAGGACTTTCTGGGCCTGCCGGGCCTGCTGGAGCCCGATCAGGTCGCGGTCCTGCTGCGCCAGCGGGAGGCTGCCCAGCAGGCCGCCACGCGCCGTGCCGCCGCCCGTGCCGACGATTCGGTCCCGGCCGTCCCGCCGGCCCGCGAGGGCGTGCAGCCGGCGGCCGAGGCGGCTACCCGGCCCGTACACGAGGTGATCGGCGAGCTGCGCAAGGAGCTGAACCGGCTTGTCGGCGCACACTTCCACCGCACGGGCAAGCCCCATGGGATGATCCACGCCGAGCTGCGCCGGACCTGTGGCGGCCCGCCGAGCGGCCAGGCCACCGCTGCGCAGCTCCAGGCCCGCATCGACACCATCCGCCGCTGGGCCGGTTGACCGGCGGGTCAGCCGCCCTGGGCGATCGTGATCGAAAGAATCTTCGGCTTGCTCGCCGGGGCACCGTCGGAGCCGCCGCCCTCGACGCCGGGCCCGGTGAGCTTGTCGAGCACGTCGAGTCCCTTGGTGATCTTCCCGAAGACGGTGTAATTGCCGGCGAGCGCCGCCGCGCCCTGCGGGGTCGGGTTCTGGTAGTTGATGAAGAACTGACTGCCGTTGCTGTCCGGCAGTTGGCTGTGCGCCATCGCCAGCACGCCTCGGTCGTAGGTCACGCCCTGGGTGTTCTCGTTGGCGTACCCGTACCCCGGGCTGCCGTTGCCGGTGCCGGTGGGGTCGCCGCACTGCAGGACCGAGATGCCCGCGTCGGCGCCTCCGGTCTGGCGGTGGCACGCGGTGCCGTCGAAGTACCTGGCGCCGGCGAGCGTGCGCAGGGTGTGCACCGTGCATGGTGCCTTCTGAGCGTCCAAGGCGGCCGTGATGGTGCCGGCGCCGGTGGTGATCACCATTGTCGCCGGGGACGTGTCGATGGTGGCCGCGGCCGCCGGCAGGGTGGCGCCGCGGGCCGGGGTCTCCCCGTTGGAGGTGTAGGTGCACTGCCCGACCCTGCTGGTCTGCCGGGGGGCGGCCGATTGTGTTGGCTCGGTCGCGGTGGGTGCGGTCGCGGTGGGTGTGGTCGTGACACCGGCGGCGGCCACGTCGGGGTGGTCGTCCTTGCCGGTGAGCAGGATCGCGGCGATCGTCGACGCCGCGACGACGATCGCGATGAATCCGGAGACGACCGCGAGCCGCTGCTGACGGCGGCGATGGGCGAGCCGGCGCCGCTCCGTCTGTCGGGCCGCCCGGGCCTCGGCGAGCTCGCGTTGACGTCGCTCCCTCGAACTGGCCACCGTCGCCGGCCTCCCTCGCTTCTGATGTGGTCTGCTGCTTCTGGCATGGTCTGGTTCTGGTGCGGTCTGGTTCTGGCGTGGTCTGTGCACCGTAACCGGTGAGCGGCGGATCGCCCCGCATGGTGCCTGCCGGGGCGGGTGCCTACCGGGCCGGGAGCGGACCGGTGAGCGGGCCGGACGGCTGGTAGCGTTACCGCAAAGCACAATGCGGTACCGATCAGAGGCTGACGCGATTCCATGCTCGATAAGCGCTTTATCCGGGAGAATCCGCAGGCCGTGAAAGACGCGGTCGCGGCCAAAGGCATTGATCTGGATGTCGATGAACTGCTACAGCTCGACCGGGACAATCGCAAACTGCAGTTCGAGGTGGACGAGGCGCAGGCTCGGCGCAAGAGCTTCGCGAAGCAGTTCGCCGGGGCCGACGCGGCCCGGCGGGCCGAGCTGCGGGCCGAGCACGAGGCGTTCGACCGCCAGCTGAAGGACCTGCGCGAGCAGCTGGCCCGGACCGGGGCCCGGCTGTCCGAGCTGATGCTGCTGGTGCCGGGCATCCCGTGGCCGGGTGCGCCGGTGGGAGCCGATGAGTCGGCCAACGTGGTGTTGCGGACCGTCGGCGAGCCGCCGGAGTTCGACTTCACCCCGCTCGACCACACGGCACTGGCCGAGAAACGAGGGTGGGCGGAGTTCGCCCGGGCCCGGCGGGTCGCGGGGGAGCGGGCGTACGCCCTCGTCGGTGACATGGTCATGCTGGAGCGCGCGGTGCATTCCTATGCGCTCGACCTGCTGCGCGGGCTGGGCTTCATCCCTGTGTCGGTGCCCGCCCTGGTCCGGGAGGAGCCGCTCGTCGGCACCGGGATGCTACCCAAGGCCCGCGAGGAGATCTACGCGATCCCCGCTGACGGGCTTTACCTGGCGGGGACTGCCGAGGTGGCCCTTGTCGGCCTGCATGCCGGGGAGATTCTCGATGTGGGCCGCCTGCCGATCCGCTACGCCGGCATCTCGCCGTGCTTTCGCCGGGAGATCGGCAGCGCCAGCCGGGACGTCCGCGGTCTGCTGCGCGTCCACCAGTTCGAGAAGGTCGAACAGTTCGTGCTGTGCGCCGCCGACGAGGCCGAGTCGGCCCGCTGGCATGCCGAGTTGCTGGCCACCGCCGAGCGGATCCTGTCCGACCTCGGACTGTGTTACGAGGTCGTCGAATGCGCCACCGGGGACATGGGCGTCGGCAAGTTCCGGATGAACGACATCAACACCTGGTTCCCCTCGCTCGGCCGATTCCGCGAGACGCACAGCTGCTCGACGCTGCACGACTGGCAGGCGCGCCGGGCGAACCTGCGCTACCGCGACACCGACGGCACCGTGCGTTTCGCGCACACGCTCAACAACACCGCCGTGGCGACCCCACGGCTGCTGGCGGCGTTGCTGGAGAACTTCCAGACCGCCGACGGCGAGGTGCGCGTTCCCGAGGCGCTGCGGCCCTACCTGGGGGGCCGTGAGCTGATCTGAGGCATCCCGTGGCCGTGGCCGCGACGCGCCCGGGCGGCCCGGACCAGGGCGGGCCCGGCGACCGCCAGCCGGCGCGGGAGCCCGACTGACACGCGGCGTTCGAGCACCCGGTAGTCGGCGCGCTCGACCTCGTCGAGGATGCCCCGGTAGAGGACGAATGCCGTCCGCAGGCAGTCGCGTGAGGTTGGGTGCAGCAGGCGGATGCCGGGCTCGGCGGCGCGGAACAGCTCCCGCGCCCGGCTGATCTCGAAGGCCAGCAGCCGGCGGACCGGCCCGTCGACGATGCCGGCGGCCAGCTGCTCCCGGGTGACCCCGAACAGGTCCAGCGAGGTCCGGGGCAGATAGACGCGGCCGCGCCGCAGATCCTCGCCGACGTCGCGGATGAAGTTGGCGAGCTGGAAGGCCATCCCCAGGTCGCGGGCATAGGGCAGGGCGCTGTCGTCCACCGGCTCGAGGATCGGCACCATCTGCAGGCCGATCACCGCGGCCGATCCGTGCATGTAGACGGTCAGCTCGTCCCAGGTCGCGTACTCCGTCACGGTGAGGTCCATCGCCATCGAGGCTAGGAACGCCGCGAAATGGTCCGGATCGAGCTTGAAGCGGTGAATGGTGTCGACCACCGCAGGCAGCACCGAGACCTCCGCGCGGTGCCGGTCCCTCCCGGCGCCGACGATCTCGGCGCCGACGATCTCAGCGTCGGCGTCGACGGCGGGTGTCCCCGCCCGCAGTGCCGCGAGGAACCGGCCGCCCCACTCGTGCAGCCAGCGCGCCCGCTCGGCCTCGGTCAGCGTGGAGTCGAGATCGTCGACGATCTCGTCCGCGTAGCGGGCGAAGCCGTACAGCGCGTGGACGTGGGGCCGCTTCCACCCTGGCAGCAGCAGGGTGGCCAGGTAGTACATGCGGCCGTGGGCGGCATTGAGCGCCCGGGCCCGCGCGTAGGAGGAACGTAGTCGAGGATCGATGATTCCGGCCGCGTCGAGCTGACCCACGTTAGTCAGCGTAGCCACCCAGCGAGGCGAATATCGACGGCTCCCGTCCGATCGGGGCCGACCTGCCCCGGGACGTCCGGTCGACCCCCCTCGTCGGCGTCGATCCCTTCACGGAAGCCGGGACGCGAACGCCAGGGACGTCGCCGCCGCGGCGAATCCCAGCCCCAGGGACAGCCCGAGGAACCAGGTGGTGACCTCCCGGTATTCGGTCCGGTACCCGATCGAGCTACCGAGCCCCCGGTAGACCGAACGCAGTTCGTCGCCGGAGGTGGCCCGATGGTACGAGCCGCCGGTCTGCTCCGCGATGTCACGGAGCGCCTGCTCGTTGACCGGCACCGGCACCTCCTGACCGCCGACGTCGAGCGTTCCGTCGGCGGTGCCGTAGGCGATGGTGTCCACCGGGATACGGGCTTGCCGTGCCGTCTCGATCGCCTGGTTGTTCGGCCGCCCACGGGTGGTCTCCCCGTCGGAGAGCAGCACGATGGCGGCCGGAGGCGCGCTCTGCCCCGCGTCGGAGAACCGTTTGCCGGCGGTGGTGATCGCCTGGAGCGAGGCGAAGATCCCTTCGCCGACGGCGGTCGCGGGACCGAGCTGCAGGCCGCTGATGCCGGCGCGGACCGACTCGCGATCGGCGGACGCGGGCACCAGGACCGTCGCGCTGCCGGCGAACGAGACCAGCCCGAGGTTGATACGGGGAGGGAGCTGGTCGACGAATGCCGAGGCGCCCTGCTTGGCGGCCGCCAGCCGGGTCGGGGCGATGTCCGTCGCCGCCATCGAGTTGGAGACGTCGATCGCCAGGATGATCGTCGCGCGTTCCCGGGGAACCCGCTCGGCCCGCGCCGGTCGCGACAGGGAGAACACCAACCCGGCGAGGGTGAGCAGCAGCAGCGCCGCCGGGACGTGACGGCGCCACCACTGCGGTCGGCGGGGAAGCACCGAGGACAGCAGCGACGCCGACGACAGCCGGGCGGCATACACCCGCCGCCGCGCCGAGACCAGGACATAGGCGATCAGCAATGCGCCGACCCCCAGGTACAGCCACAGCCAGTGCCCGGCCAGGAAGCTCATCAGGTGCCTGCCCGACTGGTGGCGGGCGCCGCCGTGCCACTCTGGTTGGCCCGACCCACGGGCGGGCGGCGGCCGGCGCCCCGGCCGCGCCGGTTCGCCGAGGCGAACCGGACGATGTCGACCAGCCAGTCCGAGTCGGTGCGCAGGACCAGATGGTCGGCGCCGACCCGGCGCAACGCCAGCGAGACCGCGCTGCGGTGGGCGACGGCGGCCGCGGCGTAACGTTCCCGCAACCGCCGCGACGACGTCGGGACCTCGACGAACGCCCCCGTCTCGGCGTCCACGACGGGCAGCAGCCCGACCGGCGGCAGGGTCAGCTCGAGCGGGTCGACGATCTCGATGGCGAGCACCTGATGCCGCGCCGCGAGCACCCGCAGCGGCCGTTCCCAGCGCAGGTCGGTGGACAGGAAGTCGGAGACGACGACTGCGAGCCCGCGGCGCCGCGGCGGGTGCAGCAGGTCCTCCACCGCCGCGGCGAGGTTGGTGGCCGCCGCCGGGTCGGGCCGGCGGCGGGGCCGGTCGTGCGCGCCGCGAGGCGCGGTGATGAGCGTGTGCAGCAGCGCCCGCAGCCCGTCCCGGCCGGGACGGGCTGGGATCGCCCGTGGACCGGCCTGGGTCAGCGCGATCGCGCCCATCCGGTTGCCGGTGCGGGCGGTCAGGAAGCCGACCGCGGCCGTGGCGGCAATCGCCAGATCACGCTTCTGCCAGGTACCGGTGCCGAACTCGGTGCTGGCGGTGAGGTCCACCAGCGCCCAGGTCTCGAGCTCCCGGTCGGCGATGAGATCGTGGACGTGGGGGACGGTGGTCCGGGCCGTGACGGCCCAGTCCATCCGGCGCACATCGTCACCGACGGCGTACTCGCGGCTCTCGGCCTTCTCGCTGCCCTGACCGGGCAGCAGCCCGAGATGATCGCCGAGGAGCATGCCGTCGAGACGGCGGAGCACGGTCAGTTCGAGCCGGCGCAGGGTCCGCTCCACCGCCGGATCGGTCGCCGACATGGAGCCGGCCCGGAGCCGGCCCGCGGGGTCCGTCATCCGGGCGCACCTTGGTCGAGGTATTCCGGGAAGCCCGAACGCGGGTTCGTCCCCCACCCGCCGGCCTGCGGACCGGTGGGGTAGGAGGGGCCCTGCTGGCGGGGCGCCACCTGAGGCTGCGGAACCACGCCCAGGATCCGGGCGGCGATCGCGTCCGCGGTCAGCCCCTCGGCCAGCGCCTCGTACGAGAGCACCAGGCGGTGGGGCAGGACGTCCAGGGCGACCGCGGCGACGTCGTCGGGTACGACGTAGTCGCGCCCGCGCAGCAGGCCGAGCGCGCGGGCCGCCGCGACCAGTCCGAGCGAGGCGCGCGGCGAGGCTCCGTAGGCCAGGTGGCCCTCGAGCTCGGGTAGGCCCGCCTCGCCGGGGGACCGGGTGGCGAGCACCAGCCGGACGGCGAACTCGATGATGGCGTGATGGACGAACACCTCGTCGGTCCGGGTCTGCAGCCGGGTCAGCGCCTCCGGGGTCAGGACCCGCTCGGGGACCGGTGGCGAGGTGCCCATCCGCCGGACGATCTCGAGCTCCTCCGCCGGGTTCGGGTAGGGGACGTTGACCTTCATCAGGAACCGGTCCCGCTGCGCCTCCGGTAGCGGGTAGACGCCCTCGGATTCGATCGGGTTCTGGGTGGCCAGTACCAGGAACGGCTCGGGAAGCCGGTGGGTGACCCCGCCGAGCGAGACCTGCTTCTCCGACATCACCTCCAGCAGCGCCGACTGCACCTTCGCGGGTGCCCGGTTGATCTCGTCGGCGAGCACGAAGTTCGCGAAGACCGGGCCGAGCTCGACGTCGAACGTCTCCTGGCTCGCCCGGTAGATGCGGGCACCGACGATGTCGGAGGGCACGAGGTCGTTGGTGAACTGGATGCGGACGAACGAACCGCCGACGACGGTCGCGAGGGTCTGCACGGCCAGCGTCTTCGCGACTCCGGGCACGCCCTCCAGCAGACAGTGGCCCCGGGCGAGCAGGGCGACGAGCATGCGTTCGACCATCCGGTCCTGTCCGACGATCACTTTTTTGATCTCGAACAGGGCGCGTTCGAGCAGCGCCGCGTCCGACGTGGTGTCCGGTACGGCGAGGCCGGCCGGGCTGTGCCCTTCGTCCATGGCAGCATTGTCCCAGCCGCATCGTGGAACAGGGTGCCAAAGGACTCGGCACGGCCTGGCCGGATGCCTCTTCTAAGCCGCTCTTCAGCAACTTCTCGGCGCTGGGAAATGTCCGGGGCACCGGGGTGCCAGGCTGCCGGGGTGCGTCCCGGGTCAGCGCAGGGCGCGGGAACGGTAGCCCCGGTCAGCGCCGAGGATCCGCTCCGCGGCCAGCCGGCCGGAGATGAGGACCATCGGGACCCCGACGCCGGGCCGGGTGCCGCTGCCGGCGAACACGACGTTCGCGAGGCCCGGGGCCAGGTTCGAGGGGCGGAACGGGCCGGTCTGGCGAAAGGTGTGGGCCGCCGCGAACGGGGCGCCCGCCGCCATCCCGCGGGCCCGCCAGTCGGCGGGCGTGGTGACCTGCTCCACCTCGATGGCGTCGCCGAAGCCTCGGTAGCCGTGGCGTTCGCAGGTGGCGACCACCTCGTCGCGGTAGCGCGAGCGCAGCACCGACCAGTCGAGCGGGGCGGTGAGGTTGGGTGTGGGGAAGAGCACGTAGTACGTGTGGCCGCCGGCCGAGGCCATCGCGGGTTCGGTGCGTGAGGGGGTGGTGACGAGGAAGGACGGGTCGCTCATCAGCTCGCCGCGATCGATGATCTCGCGGAAGGTCGACCGCCAGGCCCGGCCGAAGTGGATGGTGTGATGCGCGGTGTGCGGGTACTCTACGCGCCCCCCGGCCAGCAGGAGGAAGCACGAGGGCGAGTACCGCAGGCGGCGCAGACGGGCCGGCGCCGTCGAGGGAGGCAGCAGTTCGGTGTAGGCGATCGGCAGGTCGGGGTTGAGCACCACCACGTCGGCGCCGATGCGCTCCCCCGCCGCGGTGTGCACCGCGACCGCCCGGCCGCCCCGCACCTCCACCCGCGTCACCGTGGTCTCGTAGCGCAGGGTGGCACCGTGCTTGGCCGCGGCGCCGGCCAGCGCCTCGGCAACGGCGTGCATGCCGCCGGTCGGGTGGTAGACCCCGGCGACGCAGTCCATGTAGGAGATGACGGCGTAGAGGGCCAGCGCGTCGTGCGGGGCGAGCCCGGCGTACATCGCCTGGAAGGAGAACATCTGTCGGGTCCGCGGGTCCCGCAGATGGCGGCCGACGACGGTGTCGAGCCGGCGGAAGCCGCCGAGGGCGGCCAGCCGGGCGAGCTGCGGGCGCAGCAACGACAGCGGGGAGTCGACCTGCGCGTCGATGAAGTGGCGCAGCTGGGTGCGGAACATCGCGGTGACGACGCCGACGAACCGCTCGAAGCCGGCCGCCTCCGCCGGGCCGCACAACGCCCGGATCTCCTGTGCGGTGTCGGCGGGGTCGGCGCGGATGTCCAGCGACGAACCGTCGGCGAAGAACCCCCGGTACATCGGGTCGAGCCGGGTCAGCGACAGCCAGCGGTCGAGATCCTCCCCGACACAGTCCAGGGCGTCGGCAATCAGCTCGGGCATGGTCAGGACGGTCGGTCCGGTGTCGAAACGATAGTCGCCCAGTGCGAGCAGGCCGGCCCGACCGCCGGGGGTCGCCTCCCGCTCGAGCACCGTCACCTGCCGGCCGGCGCCGACCAGGCGCAGCGCGACCGACAGACCGGCGAGACCGGCTCCGACGATGACGACGTGATCCGTCGCTCCGGTCACCGTGCGCACCTGCCACCTGCTTCCTGGTCGATGGTCTTCCTGGTCGATGGTGCGGTTAACCGAGGTGGTCAGTTGCTCAATGTGAGCGCGAAGTCGCCGCCATGGCGAGTTCCGTCAGGGCGGCGAGGGTCGTGACGTCCAGATCCGCCCGCCGCGCCGCCTCGACCGCTGTGGCGGTCCGGGCGGCGATCCGTTCCTCAGCGGCGGCCACCGCTCCGCTCGCGGCGATGATGTCGCGGGCCTCGGTGACCCGGGCGGCGCGAGCCGCGGGGTTCTCGGCGCGCCGGACCGGCGGGGAGACCAGAGCGCGCAGCCGGGCCGCCGCGGCCGGCTGCGCGCGGGTCAGCGCGAGCGCCAGCAGGCCGGTGGGCCGCCCGTCACGCAGATCCTCCCCGGTGGGTTTTCCCGTCACCGCCGGATCGCCGAACACGCCCAGGAGGTCGTCGCGGAGTTGGAACGCCTCGCCGAGCGGCAGGCCGAACGCCGCGTAGGCCGCCAACAGGTCCGGCGGCGCGCCTGCGAGCAGACCGCCGAGCTGCAGGGGACGGACCACCGTGTAACCGGCGGTCTTGTACCGGGCGATGCGGACCGCCCGCCCGGGACCGAGGCCGCCGTGCGGACCGGCCTCGGCCTGGCCGACGAGGTCGAGGTACTGCCCCGCCATCAGCTCGCTGCGCATCCGCCCGTAGGTGGGCCAGGCCCGGGCCAGCGCCTCGGGTGGCATCCCGCTGGCCGCGAGCAGTTCGTCGGCCCAGGCCAGGAACAGATCGCCGAGCAGGATCGCGGCCGAGCGGCCGAAGTCGGCGGGATCACCCCGCCAGCCGGCGGTCCGGTGGACCCGGGAGAAGCGCCGGTGCGCGGCCGGCCGGCCGCGCCGCGTGTCGGAGGCGTCCATGACGTCGTCGTGGACCAGCGCGCAGGCGTGCAGCAGCTCGAGGGCGGCGGCGGCGGTCACGATCTTGTCGCAGTCCGGGCCGTCCGCCCCTCGCCACCCCCAGTAGCAGAAGGCGGAACGCAACCGCTTGCCCTCCGCCAGCAGGAATTCGGTGGCGATGCGGACGAACGGGATCAGATCGTCGTCGATTCCGCACAGGATCGCTCCGCGCGAACCGGTGAAGCGCCGCAACACGGCGGAGACCCGCCGGCGCACATCCACCGTCGTGTGGTCTGGCACCGTCGTGTGGTCCGGGACCATCGTGTGGCCGGGGATCGGCGGGCGCCCGGGGTACCGTGCGGTGTGCCCGTGTTCGACACCGCCGTCGTCGTGGTCGCCGTTCTGCTGGTTGCCGCCGCACTGGGCGGATTGACCCTGTTGCGGCTGCCACCCGCGGAGCTGACTCACACTGTCGACGGTATCGACGCCGTGGAGGTCCTGGTGGCCGCCGGCCGCGTCGAGATCTCCGGGCGGGACCGCGAGGACGTGCACGTCGCGCTGACCGTGCGGCGCCGTCCCGGCCGGTCCGTGCCCGCGATCACGAGGGCCGGGACCACGCTGCGGATCGACGGCCGGGCCAGCGATGTGCGGGCCAGGCTGACCGTGCCGCCACGGGTCCGGGTGCGGGCTGAGGTGCTCGCCGGCGAAATCACGCTGTGGGGGGTCGGCGGTGAACTGTCCCTGGTCACCCGCGATGGCACCATCGCCGGGCGGGAGCTCGCGCGCGGTCCGGTCGCCGCGCGCAGCCGGGACGGCGACGTCAGCCTGCACTTCAGCGAGCCGCCGGACGGCGTGCGGGCGCAGAGTGAGACGGGCATGGTCACCGTCATGCTGCCCGAGGGCGAGTACGGGGTGGAGGTGGAGACCGCTGATCCCGGGGCGGCCGACGTGGAGCTGACCCCGTCGGCGCACGCGGCACGCCAAGTGGTGGCGCGCAGCGTGTCCGGGCGGGTGCGGGTCGGTCTCGCCGCGCCGCTGGGACCCTTGTCCATCGGACGTCCCTTGTCCATCGGACGTCTTTTGTCTGTCTGCCGTCTATGTGGGCTGTCCCAGCTGGTCCCGCCCAACGAGCCCGTTCCAGCCGGGTTGCCCACCCATGTTGGTGGACTCGACGGATCATGACCCTCGTGGGATCACGCTGGGGATTCGTGGGATCACGCCGGGAAAATGTTGCTGCCCGCTGTCGGGGCCTGATCGGTTGTGTTTCCGACCGGGGGTCCGTCCTCGATCGTGGCCACGCCCGGTCTACCCTCGTGCCATGGCGGCGGTCCGGAGTCTGAGCACGCAACCCACGACGATGGGCGAGTACCTCGCCACCGGTCGTGCCTCCTTCTCCTTCGAGTTCTTCCCGCCGAAGACGCCGGACGGCGAGCGGCAGTTGTGGACGGCCCTGCG
>NZ_CDWRCM010000008.1:27608-29485 GCF_977927585.1 Frankia sp. CcWB2
CCAGATCGAGGCGCTGCATCCCTCGTTCGTCTCG
This sequence comes from Frankia sp. CcWB2, assembly GCF_977927585.1. Classification (NCBI taxonomy): domain Bacteria; kingdom Bacillati; phylum Actinomycetota; class Actinomycetes; order Frankiales; family Frankiaceae; genus Frankia; species Frankia sp. CcWB2. Next base: position 27,643 of record NZ_CDWRCM010000008.1, read on the forward strand.
GTGACGTACGGGGCGGGCGGGTCGACGCGCGACGGCACGATCCGGGTGACCGAGCGGATCGCCACCGAGACCACCCTCACGCCGATCGCCCATCTCACTGCGGTCAACCACTCCGTCGCCGAGCTGCGCCGGGTCATCGGCAACTACGCCGGCGTCGGGGTGCGCAACGTCCTGGCCCTGCGCGGCGACCCGCCAGGGGATCCGCAGGGCACCTGGACCGCCCATCCCGCGGGCCTGCAGTACGCGGACGAACTCGTACGCCTGGTGAGGTCGGTCGGCGACTTCTGCGTCGGCGTAGCCGCCTTCCCCGACAAGCATCCACGATCGGTCGACTTCGACAGCGACGCGCGCTACCTGGTGGGCAAATTCGACGCCGGCGCGGACTACGCCATCACCCAGTTCTTCTTCGGCGCTGACGACTATTTCCGTCTCGTCGACCGGGTCCGCCGGCTGGGCTGCGACAAGCCGATCATTCCTGGAATCATGCCGGTGACGAACGTCGCGCAGATCGTCCGGATGGCGCAGCTGTCCGGTGCGGCCTTCCCGCCGGCGCTGGCCTCCCGGTTGCAGGCCGTCGCCGACGACCCGGCGGCCGTGCGGGCGATCGGGGTCGAGGTGGCGACCGAGTTGTCCCGTCGCCTGCTGGACGGCGGTGCCCCGGGCCTGCATTTCATCACCCTCAACCGCTCCAGCGCCACTCGGGAGATCTACCAGGCGGTCCGGTAACCGGCCGCGGTCCGCCGGGTGGCCGGTCCGCGGAGTGGCCGGTCCGCGGAGTGGCCCGGTGGCGCATGGTGGGTGGGCCGCTCGCCCGGCCCACCCACGCTTATGCCGCCGGGCCGGCACTCAGTCGTGCTCGTCGTAGGCGTCGAAGACGCACAGCAGCCATTCGTCGCGGAGCGAATGCTCCCGGACCAGCGCGAACCCGGCCTGGTTGGCGGCGTCCACCACCGCCGTCACCAGGCTGAGATCAAGGGTGTTGAAGACCGGGGTGATCCGTACCGCAAGGATCACCTGGTCGCGATGGGCGGAGAAGACCGCCCGCGGGTCGAGGTCCTCAAGGGTCTCCACCACGCCGCCTACCTGTTCGGACACGTCACTCCCGCCACGTCTGGGTGGCACCGCTGTTCTCTCGTGACACCGCTGTTCCTCCGACACCGCGTCTCCCGACCTCGGGCCGGTCCGGTGACCGATCGGCGCCTTCGGTTTCGGTCGCCGGCCGGACGCAGGGTGCCGGTACGGCTCGCGGTAGGGGATGACGAGACTCTATGTCCCAGCATGTCCCAGCGCGAGACGGCGTACCGGACGGATCCTGGCGTACCGGACGCGGCGCTGGCCGTACCGGGTGGAACGGGATGGCCGACGGGCACGATGGCCGACAGGCACGATGGATGACGTGAGCACCCCGGTACCCGGTCGGGACACCTACCTTGCCCAATGGTCGACCTTGCACGGCGGCTACGACCTGGCGCGCGGGCTATGGCTCGTTCGTGCCTGGTTGACGGTGGTCTACTGGGTGGTCAGGCCGCTCGCCGCCCGCGGGGTGCGCCCGTCGGCGGTGACCGCCGGGGGGCCGTGCTCACCGCCCTCGCGATTCCCCCGGCCGTGGCTGGTGGCCGGTGGCCGCTGCTGGGGGCTCTGGTGATCGTGCTCAGTGGCCTGGCCGACAACCTCGACGGAGCGGTGGCGATCCTCACCCGGCGCACGAGCGCCTGGGGATATGTCCTGGACTCTGTCGTGGACCGCTGCGGTGACCTGGCCTACCTGCTGGCCCTGTGGTGTCTCGGCGCACCCGGCGGCCTTGTGATCGCGGCAGGCAGCATGCTGGGACTGCTGGAGTACA
>NZ_CDWRCM010000008.1:29576-37808 GCF_977927585.1 Frankia sp. CcWB2
CCCGGGCCCGGGCTGGCAACGCCGGCTTCGACGAGATCGGCGTGGTGACCGTCGGGGAGCGGCCGGCCCGGATCATCATCGTCGCGGTCGGCTCGTTCGGAGCGGGTCTGGTGCCCGGCCTCGCGAACCTCGCCGCGAGTATCGCGACGACCGCGACGCTGGCGGTGTGCGCCGTCGGCTTCTTTCAGCTCACGGCCACGGTCCACGCGACCCTGGCAGCCGGGTCAGGCCGGGCCGATGAGGCCGGCGACGATGCCGGCGGAGAGCACGACGAGCGGCAGCCCACCGCCGGGATGGGTTGATCCGCCGACGAGAAACAGGCCGGGCACCCGGGATGTGTTCGGAGGCCGCAGGAAGGCCGCCCGCACGCCGTTCGAGGATCCACCGTAGATGGATCCGCCCACCGTCCCGGTGCGCCGTTCCAGATCCGCCGGGGTGATGGTCTCGTACCAGCGTAACCGGGGGCGGACGTCGAACCCGCGGGCGGCGAGCACGTCGAGGATGCGCCGGGCGTAGCCGTCGACGAGCCCGGGACGGTCCCAGTCCAGGGTGCCTGCGCCGTCGTGGCCGCCTGCGCCTCGGTGCGGGGGCGCGTTCACCAGGACGAACCACGCCTCGCAGCCCGGCGGCGCGCAGGCCGGGTCGGCGGGCGCGGCAAGGTAGATGGTATGGTGGGATCGGCCGCCAGCCGGCCCGCGAAGACGGCATCGAATTCAGCGTCGTAGTCGGCGGCGGCCGGCCCGATCGTTCACCAGCCGGCCGTAGAGCGCCGCCGCGTCGGCGTTCGCGACGACGACGTCCGCGGGCAGCCGGGTACCGTCGGCGAGGCGGACCCCGTCGACCCGCCCGCCGGGGGTCCGGGTCACCGTCAGCACCGGCGCGTCGAGCAGGATCCGGACGCCGCGTTCCTCGGCGCGGCGGGTGAGCGCATCCCCGAGGCGGTGCAGGCCGCCCGCGACGTACCAGCCCCCGAAGCGCCGTTCCGCGTGGACCACCGACACCAGAGCGGCGGGGGCGTGCCGGGGATCGGATCCAGAGTAGGTGGCATAGCGGTCCAGGATCATCCGCAGCCGGGGATCACGCAGGTAGCGCAAGCCCAGCCGGCGCAGGCTCCGGCCGGGCGCGATCGCGGCGATGTCACCGGGTGAGGACCAGGCGAGCCGGACCAGCCCGGTCGCCGACACGGGACTGGACAGGAACGGTCCTTCGGCGGCGTCGAAGACCCGGCAGGCCCGGTCGGTGAGCCGCCGCCAGTCCTCGCCCGACCCGGGGGCGATCCGATCGTCCAGTTCGGCCACGAACGCGTCGTCGTCGGCATGTGCGGCGAGCGTCGTGCCGTCGGCGAACCGGTAGGACGCGATCGGGTCCAGTCGACGCAGCTCCACCTCACCGCGCAACGGCCCGCCGGTCGCGGTGAACAGGTCCTCGAACACGCCGGGCATGGTCAGCAGGGACGGGCCGGTGTCGAAGCCGAACCCGTCGCGCTCGTACCAGCCGAGCTTGCCTCCGGTCCGCGACGACTGCTCGCAGACCGTCACGTCATGCCCGGTGGCGGCGAGCCGGGCCGCGGCTGCCAGCCCGCCCACACCGGCGCCGATCACCACAACACGGGCCATGCGACGACTGTACGAGCTGCTCCTTCCCGGTTATCCACGAGGAAGGAAACGGGCATCGAAGCCTCGAGAAGGAGAAGGAAGCCGCCGGAAGGACGACAAGGGAAGCCTCTGGCGGGGTGAGGAAGGGTGGACCAGCGGTCAGGGGCAGCGGGTAACCGGTCGTCCCTTCCACCGGGCGGTACCCCGCCGACGACGCCACCACGACACCGCCGTCAGGTAGCCCAACAGGCTCACGGAAGCCGGATGAGCGGCGGCGTCAGGCCAGCTCCGGCCGCCCGTGCGGCGGGCGGCGAGCACCCGGCCGGCGACCCCGGCGAGGTACCCGACCGCGCCCGGGCCCGAGCCACCCAGTGCCGCCACCGCCGGCACGACGAACAGCCAGGCCAGCACGCCGATCTGCCCGGCGCTGCCGAGCGTGCTTCCACCGGCGACGGCCAGCGACTTCGCGTAGCCGTCCCGCAGCTGTGACCATCCGGAGTACATCCGATTGACCGCGAGGTCGGTGCCGTCCGCGACCACTCCCCGCCCGCCGGCACGCTTGAGCCTCCGCAGCAGGGCGACATCCTCGATGACCTGGTCCCGGACGCCCTCGTGGCCGCCGGCCCGGCGGTAGGCCGCCACGTCCACGGCCAGCAGCTGTCCGCCCGCCGCGGAAAGCGATGGCCGGGTGGAGCGTTCGGCCAGCCGCAGCGGCAGCAGCGCCAGCCACGACCACTGGAGCAGGGGTTGGATCAGCCGTTCGGCGACACCGGCCGCCTCCTGGCGCGGGTAGGGCGAGACGAGGTCGAGGCCGGCGTCCCGCAGGAGGAGAACGGTCCGCGCGACGCGGTCGGGGGCCACCGTGACGTCGGCGTCGACGAAGACGAGGACCGTGCCCGTGGCCGCCGCCGCGGCCCGGGCGCAGGCGTGCGGTTTGCCGAGCCAGCCGGCGGGGGCGCCGCACCGCGCAGCGCGACGATCCGGTCGTCCCTCGCCGCCCACCGAGCGAGGATCTCCCCGGTGCCGTCGGTGGAACCGTCGTCGTAGACGAGGATCTCGAGGTCGGGCACCCACTGCGAGCCGAGCAGGGCCGACAGGCAACGCGGCAGGCTCCCGGCCTCGTCGCGGACGGGTAGCACGACCGTCACCCGTTCGCGTACCGGCCGGGCCGGCGGTGGGACGCGTAGCAGCCGCGCGTTCACCGCCGTGTGCACGGCGATGGCGCTGGACGCCACCGCGGCGGACCGTACCGCACCCGACCAGCATCGGCCGGCGAGCCACCGGGCCGGGGATCCCGGTACCGTCCGTCCCGTCCGGTGCCTCGTCCCGCGCCGCCGCGACGAGCGCCGCCCCCATCGCGATCCCGCCGGCCACGGCTACACCGGGACGGTCGAAGAAGGTGAGGTTCGCCAGCGTCGAGGAGACGTAGGCCCACAGGAGAAGGGCGAGCGGAGCGCGATCGTCGCGTGCCGTGCTCCCGGCCCGGTCCGGAAGCGCCGTCAACGCCGCGGTCATGGCGATCGCGACGGCCACCCATCCGGCGGTGTTGGTGAGCGGGATTCTGTTGAGCGCCGGGCCGCCGCCGAGCCACCGCCAGTACCCCGCGGTGACCATCTGCGGGTCGATGAAGAGATCCCAGGCCGCGAGGACGAGCGCGGCCAGCACGACGGTGCGCGCCCGGCCGCGGTGGTGGCGACGGGCCAGGACATATGCCGGGTAGGTCATCATCGCCCAGACCATCGGCACCACGACCGGGACGCCGTACAGGCGGGTGCCCAGGGCGGAGCCGTAGGCGTAGCGGCCGAAGGGCCAGCCGGTGTGCACGCCCACGGTCTCTACGAGCAGCCCGCCGCCGACGGTCACGGCGAGGAACCCGGCGGTCCACGCTCGGCCACGGGTGAGCAGGGCGTGGCTCACCGAGGAGGCGAAGAACAGCACGATCGAGGCGATGGCGAGCGCCGCCCCAGCGGATCCGGTGACCAACGGACAGGGGAGCTGCACCGCCACGGTGGCCGCCGCGAAGATCCACGGTATCGCGGTGAGCCGCGCCGGCCGCGCCGATCCGGTGAAGAGCGCGCCGGCGGTCATCGTACCGGTGCGTGCCGGTCGGCTCCTTCGGCGGAGGCGCCGTCGGGACAGGCGGGGGAGCGTCCGTGGAGCTCCTTGCCGAGCACGGCGTAGGGGGTGAGGGTCCCGGGGAACTGGAAGTCGGACAACAACGGGACGAATCCCTCATGGTCGTACAACCGGCGTGCCGGACTACCCGGGGGTTCGAGGGCGGACAGCGCGGCCGTGCGTTGCGGGGCCCCGCGCAGCAGCTCCCGCAGTATGGTGCGCCCGATCGCTCGGCCCTGGTAGGCGGGCAGGACGTGCAGCTCCACGATCTCGAGGCAGTCGTCGAGCCAGTACGCGGCCGAGTCCGGCGGGAGCGCGTCGGCGACGACGTCGTGCCACCACTGGCCGACCCGGCCGGGCAGTGCGTAGGTGATCCCGACGAGTTCGTCGTCGGGTGTGACGGCCGCCACGGCGCGAAGGTCCCGCCACTCGAAGTGCCGGCGCGCATGGGCGGCCCGGTCCCGGGCGGCCCGCGGCGGGTCAGGCTCATGATGATCGAGGAAGGCGGCCTTGTAGACCGCGATGACATCGTCGAGCCGGGTGCGCGTCCGGCTCGGGGACCAGCGGACCACCCTCACGCCCACGTCGGTCACCGGCGTCGCCTCCTGTCCGCGCCCGGATCGCCGACCTGGCCCCACGAGTCGGGTCCGGCGAGCCAGGAGGCTGGGGCGCACCATCACGTCGCTCGACGATAACCCGCCGCTCGCCGGCACTGCTCGGCGATGGGAATTACTGCTACGTAACGTCATTCCACTGATGTGGAGGGTGCTACCTCCGGATGGGTGGGAGACCCGCCCGATCACCGGCCATGGCGAGCGCGGCGCAGCGCGGCGTGCCGGCGAGGAGGTCGGCCACCAGCATGGCCACCGCCGGGGCCTGCACGGTGCCACCCGCGTTCGTCCCTGCCGTCACGATCACCCGGCCGCCGTGGTCTGCCACGGCCTCGACAAGGGGGATGCCGTCCGGGGTCGCCGGGCGCTCGCAGACGCGGACGTCGAGCATCTCCACGGTGCCGTCAGGCCGGCGCAGCGTCGGGAACAGGCCGGCGACCGCCTGCTCGAAAACCGCGCGTAGGCGGGCGACGCCGCTGTCCGCGACCGCCCGCACGGCGGTGCCCAGATACCCGAATCCGCCGCTGACATGGATCCTGGCACCATCGGCGGACAGCGTCACATTGATCACACCGAGGGGATCTCCGGCGTGGACCTTCACCGGCCGTCGCAGACCCGGGTTCGGCAGGGTCAGTGAGAGGCCGAGCAGATGCGCGACGGCACCGGCGCCGGGCCAGGCGGCGCCCAGCAGCCGCTGCAGATCGCGGCCGGCCACGGTCACCACGGCCCAGCCGGTACGCAGGGTCGAGCCGTCCGCGAGATGCAACCGGACCCCGTTCCCGGCTCCGTTCCCGGCTCCGCTCCCGGTCTCGTGCCCGGCCTTGTTCCCGTTGCCGTCGAGGCTCCGGTCGATGCCGGTCTCGATGCGTTCCACCCGGGTGCCGGCGCGCACCTCGACGCCCGCGGCCCGCAGCCGGTCGATGAGCACCGTGGCCAGATCGTGGATGTTGACCGCGTAGCCGTCCACCTCGACCGCCCCGGCCACCTCCCGGGCGCCGCCGGGCAGCGGGACCGAGCAGCCTAGCGTGGGCCAGCCGCGAACCAGATCCGCCCGGGACAACCGAACGACCCGCCCCCCCGCGGCCCGCTGCAGCTGCTCGCCCGCGGCGAGGTCGCCCGGACCGAGATAGATCCGCGGGAGGCGGGCGTCCCAGCGCAACCCGCACCCGGTACCGAGCCCGTCCCTGCCGTCGGCGAGCGCGAAAAGATGCTCCCACCCGCGCAACCCCAGCCGGTTCAGGGCGATCACCAGGTCCCGGGCCACCGCGTGCAGCCCGGGATGGTCGGCGCACTGCTCGAAGGCGCTGGCCCAGGCCCTCTCCGGCTCCGACAGCGACTCCGGGTCCCGTAGCCGCCAGCCGCCGTGCGTCGGATCGCGGTCGAGAACACCCACGCGGCTCGCGTCCGCCTGCGGCAGCGTCTCGGTCGCCGATAGGTGCCGGCCGTTCGTCCCCGCGAACGTCGTGCCCTGGGCGGCAGGGTCCGCCCGGTCGGCCGGCGCGGCGTCGAGGACCCGGACGGGGTGGCCCCGCAGCCGCAGCACGAGCGCGATCGTGAGTCCGACGATCCCGCCGCCGACGACCACCACGTCGTGCTTGTCGACGGCGGAACCGTCAGGGGCCGGGTCCTCGCCGACCCCGCGGCCGGTGCCCCGCGGATCGCCCCGACGATCGGCCAGGTCATGACGATCGCCCTTCGGGCCGTGCCCGGCGAGGTCGTGCCCGGTGAGGTCGTCCAGGTCGGCCCGCCCGACCACCGCGAGGAACGCCTGATCGAGATCGTCGCTGCAGGCGGGACTGTGCATCGCTACGGAGCAGAGAGTGAACCCGCGCCGCAGCTCCCCGCCGTCCTCGGCGATCCGCCCCGCGAGCAGCCCGCGGACCGGGCCGAGGAACCGGGGGGCGTTGTCGATCACGACCTCCAGGTCACGGCGGTCGTAGGCGTCGACCAGCGCCCGGTCGGTGAAGACGTCCGGTTCGCTGACTGACACGAGTCGGCGGCCGGTGAACGCCTTGACGTGCCGCATGTCGATCATGCCGGCGGACATCCGGGACCCGCCGTGCACGAGGGGCGCGGCGATGCTGATCAGATCGGCGGCGTCGAAGACGTCCTCGACGGTGCGGGCGACGTGGATCCGGTCGACCGGCAGTCGGTGCTTCGCCGCCCAGAGCGCGGCCGTCGCCGGCTTCGCCGCGAGCGAGGGAGCGTGTACGGCCAGATGCCAGCCGCGTGCGGCGCCCTCCCGGGCGACCCGACTGTTGATGTTTCCGGCGCCGACGAGGCCGAGCACGCCCGGCCGGTCGGTGCGCGTGGCGGCCCCAGCCGGCTCCGCGCCGGATGCGTCGCCGAGCGGGTCGAACAGCCGGTCGACGATGAACCGGGCGACGTGCCGGGCGTTGACCTCGGGGGTGTTGCACACCTCGATCCGGTGGCGCGCCGCAGCGGCCAGGTCGACGGCGGCGAGGGAGGTGCCCCGGCGGACCAGCAGCAGGCGTCGGTCCCGGCCGGCCTCCGCCGGGTCCGTGCGGACCGCGGTGGCCCACTGTTCGAGTGCCGGTCCATCCACCGCGTTTACCCCGACGACGAGGGTGTGCGGCCGCAGTTCGACCAAGGCGTCGGCTAGGCCCGTCGGCTGGGTGGCCAGCTCCGGGCGTAGCCGGGCGGCGTCGTGCCGAGTGACGAGCCGCGCGACCCGTTCGCTCACTGGTGTCGCGATCAGAACCCGACGGCGGGGGGCTGCGTCCAAGGCGCCTGCTCGCGGGGTGCCTGCTCGCGGGGTATCGACATGCGGCTTGCTTCACCTGGTTCGTAGAAAGGTGCGGGGCGTAGGAAGGTGCGGGGCGTAGGAAGGTGCGGGCGGCCCCTTCACGGTGGCGGGTGCCGTTCAACGGGGCGTCAAAGCAGGCCGTGTCCCCGCCCGGATACGGCGGGGGTCGTGGACGGATCTTCAACGCGGCGTCAACGTCGGCTCGGGGCTGACCTGCAGGAGAGGATCCCGCCCGCCCAGCGTCCCCCGCGAGCCGAGCACCGCGAACCGCGCGAACAGTTCCTCGCTGTACCAGCCGACCAGCGGTGTGCGCCGGACGACCTCGCTGTGCGCGGGGCGGCTGTAGGCGAACCTGCGCAGCGACGCCGCGTCCTGCCAGAGGCTGAACGTTCCCTGTAAGCCGATCGGCGCCTCCCCGATGCCAGCCGCGAAGATCAGACCCTCGGCCTCGGCGAGGTCGACCGCCGCTGCCGGCACCGCTCGGCGGAAGGTGAGCGTGTGCCGCAGGGTGACGCGGGCCCGGGTGATCACCGCGACCGCCGCGGGGGCGCTCGCGGGAGACGGAACGTTCGACGCTGCCGGGTTGCCGAAGGGCTCCTGCCGTGACCACCGCCCACGTGACGACAGCGGGTGAAGGTCGATCCGCCAGCGTTCCTCGGCCAGTGATGACCATGCCCGCACCGACGCGGATCGTTCGAAGGAACGGGCCGCCGACGGGGAGGACCAGACGGCGACCATCGCCCACTGGCACGGATCGGCGTCCCGCAGGGTGAAACTGCTCGCCGAACCGGTGCCCAGCAGTTTTGCGAAGGTCAGTCCCGGTGTGTGCCGCAGGGCGGTACGGTCGGTGGCCATCCGCGCCAGGGCGTAACCGATCCGTCGTCGGGGCACCCGCCAGAAGTCGACGGTGACGAGCGTGCTCATCGCCGCACCGACGACAGGCGCAGCAGGCTGTCACGGACGGCCCCGTACTTGTCGGCGAAGGCCGTGGCCACGGCCCCGGCGCCGTCGTTGTCGCGCAGGGGTACCACCCGGCACCGCCCGGTTCCAGCCAGTACATGCCGACCGTCGCCCGCCACCTCGGCGAGCAGGCCGTCCGGACCGCCGCGGCCCAGCAGCGCGACGAGGTCGGGGGAGGAGACGT
>NZ_CDWRCM010000008.1:38178-40452 GCF_977927585.1 Frankia sp. CcWB2
ACACCGCCCCGTCGAGGCGCACGAACTCGGCCTGTACCTCGAGATGGGCCGCGTCCGACGGGAAGACGCGCAGCGGCACCCGCAGGTAGTCGTCCAAGGCGGTGCTCCCTTCCAGACTCCAGAGCCGTTCGAAGTGCTGTTCGACGAACTGGACCAGGGTGGAGGAGATGGCCGCCTCGTGCTGGGTCGCGGCGGCCGAGGAGTACCCGACGGGGAACGTCGAGACCAGCGCCCCGGTGCCCCAGCGGTGATATGTCGTCAGGGGCTGTTCGGTGTAGAGGCGGACCGCGAGCCGGGGGCGCAGGACGGGAGCGAGCCGATCTCGCAGTGCCTCGAGGACCAGCAGGTTCGAGTGGATCATGCCCGGTACGTCGACGCTGCGCAGGAGGTCGGCGGCTCGTCCGGCCACGGCCGGGGAGTCCGGGTCGAGTAGGAGTACCTGGATGATCGCTCCGGCGTCGACCGCCGCGAGCACCGCGTCGGCGAAGGCGGTCCGGTGTTCGGGGGTAGCCAGATCCGTCCAGGTGTTGAGTAACCGGACGCTGCGCCGGGACGAGGCGATCCGGGCGATGAAGTACGCCGGGTCGAACGTGCTGAGCAGCCGCCCGCTGGTGAACTGGGTGGGCTCGGCCGTGACCGGTGCGCTCAGCCGTTCCTCGGCGGCCGGCAGTTCGGGGGAGCCCCGCTGACGCAGGAGCGTGATGCCCTGCTGCCAGGATCGCCGCGCCGCTGGATGGTCGTCCATCTGGGCGAGGATGTCACCCCGGCGGATGAGCACACGTGGCTCCCAGCGGGTGTCGGGTAGCTCGGCGAGCAGCGGCAGGCTCTCGTTGTAGCTTGCCAGGGCCCGGTCCAACCGGTGCTGGAAACGGTGGAGATCGCCCAGCCGGCGCAGGGCCAGCGCCTCCAGCGGACGGTTGCCGAGTTCGCGGGCGATCGACAGGCTCATCGTCAGGCAGTTGATGCCGTCGGTGAGCTCGTTGCGGTCGCCGTGGACCATGGCGACGTTCACCAGGGTCTCCGCCTCGGCCTTGCGGGCGCCGGCCCGGCGCATCATCTCCAGGCCGGCCTCGAAGTGGACCAGTGCCGTGGAGAACTCCCCCCGACCGCGGCAGGCGTCGGCCAGCCCGCGCAGCGTCCGGGCCTCACCCAGCTCGTCGCCGAAGTCGGCGAAGATCTCCCGGGCCCGGGTGAGGCGCTCCGTGGCCAGCGCCAAGTGGTCGACCGTAGCCCGGTAGACCTCGACCGCCGGTTGACCGTCGGGGTCCGTGCCGTCCGCGTCCAGTCGCCAGAAGGCGTCCTCGAAGGCCAGCGTGACGTCGCGCTCGGCGAGGTTGGTCAGCAGCGTCGCCTCGGCGAGGCGGTGCCCGGCCCGGCGGGCCGCGGCCAGCCCCAGGACGTGGCTCTGCTCCCAGTCGCCCCAGTGCGCCGCGAAGGCGTAGAACTCGGCGGCCTCGGTGGCGAGCAGCCAGGTCGGCTCGTCGAGACCGGCCGCGTGGGCCTAGTCGATCAGGCTCATGAGGTTTCCTCGTTCCCCGCCGAACCAGACCAGCGGCTGACCGACCAGGTCGGCGACGCCTGCCTGTTCAAACCGAAACACGGCCCCCGTCGTGAGCGCCGCCACGTCCTCGGCGACGGGGGTAAGGGTGCGCACCTCGCCGGGGCTGAAGGTGTCGACCGCCTCCCGCAGCATCGCCAGATAGGCGTACAGCAGCCGGCCCAGGGCCGCCCGGTGTTCTCCGGACACGGTGGAGGGGGCCCCGGTGGAGGGGGCCCCGGCAGCGTCGTGATGCCCGTTGCCGGTGTGACGGTTGCCGGTGTGACGGTTGCCGGTGTGACGGTTGTCCCCGCAGGCCTCGGGGATCCGGCCCGGGGTCGCGGGGTGGCCGAGTGGGGTGCCGACCCCGGTCTCGCGCTCCCGGGCGAACACCCGGAGCAGGTCGTGAAAGCGGTAGCGTTCGGTTCCTGTCCGGTCGGCGCCACGTCGTTCGAGTAGCTGGGCGTCGGCGAGCCGGTCGACGACGTCCTCGGCTTCGTCGAGGTCGAGGTCGAGGACCGCCGCCGCGGCCCACGGCGCGAAATCGCTCATCGCAGGCAGCGACAGCAGCCGGAAGGCGCGCTGCTCGTCCGGCGGCCGGCCCTCGTAGCTCAGCGAGAAGCTGGCCCGGATCTCCAGGTCGCCGGCCTCCAGCCAGGACAGCCGGTCGCGTTCGTTGGCGAGCCGCCCGGCCAGGCGGGCCAGTTTCCAGTGCGGATGGGCGGCCAGCTTGCGGG